>NZ_BAAAEP010000017.1:0-79663 GCF_039523075.1 Caenispirillum bisanense | reverse complement strand
GCCGGGTGCTCATCAACGGCGCCAAGACCGTCGTCTTCCGCTGACGCGGCGGGCGGGGTATATACATCGGTAATCAACGGGGCCGCAGCCGCCGCCGCCCGGCGGGGAGGGAACGGCGGCAGGGACGGCCCGGCTCAGTGGGGGAGAGCACCGTGACCGAAGTAGCCACGCCTGCCCTGGTCGGCATTCCGCTGCTGGACAGCCTGACCTCCGACGAACGGGATGCGCTGGCGCGTGCCTGCCGCTGGAAGAAATACGCCGGCGGCGAGCAGATCATCGACCGCAGTTCCGACAGCCGCGACGTGTTTTTCGTCATCACCGGGGCGGTGCGGGTGGTGATCTACTCCCTCTCCGGCCGCGAGATCGCCCTGGACGACATTTCCGCCGGCGGTGTGTTCGGCGAGCTGGCGGCGCTGGACGGCAGCCCGCGCTCGGCCAGCGTCATGGCCATCGGCGACACCACCGTCGCCAGCCTGACCGCCGAACAGTTCCTGCGCGTGCTGCGCGACCATCCCGACGTGGCGCTGGCCCTCATGCGGCGGCTGGCGCGGGTGATTCGCGTATCCGGCGCCCGCATCCTCGACCTGTCGACCCTCGGCGCCAACAACCGCGTCCATGCCGACCTGCTGGCGCTGTGCCGCACCGCCAAGCGCACCCCCGAAGGCCACGCCCGCATCCGCCCCATCCCGGTGCATTCCGACATCGCCGCCCGCGTCAGCACCACACGCGAGACGGTGGCGCGGGTGCTGAACGACCTGTCGCGCCAGAAGATCGTCCGCCGCGATGCCGATGCCCTGGTGGTGCTCGACGTCGAGCGCCTGCGTGACCTGGTGGAGGAGGTGAGGGGCGAATGAGGCGATGAAGCCCGGATAAAAAGTGGTGATCGTGTGACGCGCGTCACAGGCCGCGACCGTCCGGCGAGGCATTGTTCAGGCACCGGGACGACTTCCCGGTATCGGTATCCTCTTTCCCTCAAGAGCGTTACTCGGGCGGGGCTGGTCCCCGCCCACTTTTTTTGCTTGCGCGGCGGCGCGCAGGCGGCAGTCTGCCGACTGCATGCGACCATCGGCAGACAGAGGGGACCTTCATGCGGCCGTGGATGATACTGGCGGGCGGCTTCGGCGCCCTGGCGGTGGCGACCGGCGCCTTCGCGGCCCATGTGCTGCAGCGCCTGGGCGACACCTATGCCATGGGACTGGCGGAGAAGGCCGCCCATTACATGCTGTGGCACGCCCTGGCGCTCGGGCTGGTCGCCGTGGTGGCAGAGCGGCGGCCGGACAGCCGCCCGGTGCAGGCGGCCGGCATGCTGTTCACCCTCGGCATCGTGCTGTTCTGCGGCTCCCTGCTCACGCTGGCCTTCACCGGCTGGCGGCCGGTGGCCATGGTGGCACCCTTCGGCGGCAGTTCCTTCATTCTCGGCTGGCTGGCGTTGGGCTGGGCGGCGGCGCGGCGCGGGTAGCGGAGTCGCCGCCTCCTCCGTTTGACTTGTATACGGGGATGAAGGATCATGCCTGGGTCCCGCGTCGCAGCATCATCATCGGGACCAGGGAGGACCGGGATCAGGCCATGGCGAAGACCATTCTCATCGTCGAAGACAACGACCTGAACATGAAGCTTTTCAACGACCTCCTGCAGGCGCACGGGTATGACACCCTGCAGACCAAGGACGGTCGCGAAGTGCTGGGCATCGCCCGCGAGAAGCGCCCCGACCTCATCCTCATGGACATCCAGCTGCCGGAGATTTCGGGCCTCGAAATCACCCGCATGCTGAAGGACGACGCCGACCTGCGCAGCATCCCCGTGGTCGCCGTCACCGCCTTCGCCATGAAGGGCGACGAGGAGAAGATTCGCGAAGGCGGCTGCGAGGGCTATATCGCCAAGCCGATCTCCGTCGCCACCTTCCTGCAGACGGTCAACAAGTTCCTGGAACCGGCGGCCTGATCCGGGCCGCCTCCGCCGGGCGGCGGCCGCCGCCCGCCCGCCCGTCCTCCGGGCGCAGGATGCAGGCAAACGAAAAGGCCGCTGACGATGTCGGCGGCCTTTCGTTTTTCGGTAGAGAAGCGCCCCGGCCGGGGTCTTACTTCATCTTCGTCTCGCGGAAGACGACGTGCTTGCGCACCACCGGGTCGTACTTCTTGAACTCGAGCTTCTGGGTGGTGTTACGCGGGTTCTTCTTCGCGATGTAGAAGTAGCCCGTGCCCGCGGTGCTCTCGAGCTTGATCTGGATCGTCGTGGGCTTGGCCATGGCGGCAAATCCTTAGGAAACGATTTGGAACTGGAGCCGCGCACGATACCCGGATCCTGGCGGGTGTCAAGGCCGGAGTGGCGCGTTCCTGCGGGTTTTCAGCGGGCGGCGGTGTCGGTGCTGCGGGTCAGGCCGAGAGCCCAGGCATACAGCTCGCGGTCGACGATCAGCCGCTCGCCGAGGGCCAGGTCGATGCGGCTTTCGGCGTGGTTGACCGGCGGGCAGGCGGTGCGCAGGCGCTTGCGGCCCTCGGTATCCTCCAGCGGAGTCGAGCGCCACTGGGCGTACTGGGTCGGCACGTTGCTGGCGGCGGCGGCACGGGTGCTGAGCACCTTTTCCACCAGCCGGCCGGCATCCTCGCCGGCGCCCGGCACGTCGGAGTGGGTGACCGGCACGATGCCGCCGTCCTCGTCCGCCGCCGGCGCCTTGGCCTGCTGCGGCCCGGCCTCGCCCACCGCCGAGTCGCCGCCGCCGGCGCTGGCGGTGCACAGGGCCGGCATGACGCCGAGCCCGTGCAGGGCATAGCCGGAGGGGCTGTGGAAGCGCGACCAGGTGAGGGTCAGTTCGCCGTCGTTGGGCAGGCGGACGACGGTCTGCACCGTGCCCTTGCCGTAGGACGTGGTGCCGACGACCACGGCGCGGCCGCGGTCCTGCAGGGCGGCGGTGACGATCTCCGCCGAGGAGGCCGAGCGGCCGTCCACCAGCACCACCAGCGGCAGGCCGGCGGCGATGTCTTCCTGGCGGGCATTGTAGGACTGGCGGCTTTCCGGGTGGCGGCCGCGGGTGGAGACGATGGGCCCTTCGGTCAGGAACAGGTCGCTGACCGCGACCGCCTGATCCAGCAGGCCACCCGGATTGCCGCGCAGGTCCAGCACGATGCCGCGCAGGGTGGGGCCGAGGCTGGCCTGCGCCTGCTTGACGGCATGGTCGACGCCGGCGGCGGTGCGCTGGTTGAAGCTGGAGACGCGGATGAGCGCCACGTCGTCGTCCAGCGTCAGGGTCACGGTCTGGGGCACCACCAGGGCGCGGCGGATGGGCACCTGCACCGGCTGGTCGATGCCGGTGCGGCGGACGGTGAGGGTGACGGCGCTGTCGATGGGGCCGCGCAGCAGTTCCTTGATGCGCTTGGCCTCCAGGCCGGCGGTGGGGGTGCCGTTGACGGCGGTGACCACGTCGTCGACCAGCACCAGGCCGTCGGAGGGGGCGTCCTCGAACACTTCCTTCACCAGCAGGCCGTCGTCGGAGGTGACGTAGCGGATGCCGATGCCGCCGAAGCCGTTGCGGCTGGCGCGATGGTCGCGCGCCTCTTCCGCCCCGGCGTAGCGGGAGAACATGTCGAGCTTGGCCAGGGTGGCGTCGAACACCGCCTGATAGATGTCTTCCGCGCTGGCCGCCGCCAGCTGGGGCGAGGCGCTGCGGGCGCCGATCACCAGTTCGGTGACCGCCTGGCCCCAGGCGCGGGTGTCGTCGCTGCGGGGGGCGTCGGTGATCGCCAGCGGGCCACCGGCTCCGCGCAGTTCCACCCGGCCGCCGACGATCTCCACCGCCACGGCGGGATCGATGGTGCCAAGCCCGCGCAGCCCTTCGATGGCAACCTCGGCGGCGGTCACGCCGTCTATGTAGCGGTCGCTGATGGCATTGAAGGCGAACGAGAACACCCGCTCCGCATCGCGCTGGGGGAACCCCGGCTCGCGGTCGGCCACGGTGGCCGGGGCCGACGGAACGGGGCCCGCCGCGACGGCGGACGACGTGGGTCCTTCGCTCGGGGCGCAGGCGGCGGCGGCGAGCGCAGCCACCACCAATGCCGTGCGCCTGATCCGGTAAGCGGGACGAGTCAGTTTCTGTCGGAAGCTCATCTGGCCGCAGCCGATTCCTTTCCCTCGCACCGCACGTATAGAAACATGCGGCGGGGATGCCTTACAAGAAGGGAATGCAACGATTTCCCCGGCTCACGCTCACACTATGTGACGTGCCGGGTTGAGAAATCGTGAAGAAGTCGAGGGTGGTTATCCGCCTGTAGTGGCGGCATAACAACTACGGGCGGTTCTTTCGGCCTACTTTGCCACTCTTCGTGGAAGAAGAGCCGCCCTTGCCGCGCGCCGCCGGCCCGGCGGTCTTCACGCGCCGGGTTTCCTTGGCCACCTTGCTGCGCCGTTCCCGGCCGACGCTGCGGTCGCCGCCGCCGGGGCGGCCCGGTGCCTTGCCGTTCTTGTCCAGCAGCTGGAAAATCATGCCGCCGGTCAAGGGGTTGGCTTCCATCAGCATGACCGCCACGGCATCGCCCAGGGTGAAGGTGCGGCGGCTGCGGCGGCCGACCAGGGCGTGCTGGATCTCGTCGTGGATGTAATAGTCCTCGGGCAGGGTGGAGATGGGCACCAGTCCATCGGCGCCGCTTTCATCCAGTTCCACGAACAATCCGAACCGCGTGACGCTCTTGATGCGGCCGCTGAAGGTGGCGCCGACCTTGCTGGCGAGCCACGCGGCGGCGAAGCGGTCCACCGCCTCGCGCTCGGCGGTGGCGGCGCGGCGCTCGGTCATGGAGATGTGCTCGCCGATGGGCACCATGCGCTCGGCTTCCGTCTCGCTCAGCCCGTCGGGGCCGAGGGCGAGGGCGTGGATCAGCCCGCGGTGGACGATGAGGTCGGAATAGCGGCGGATGGGCGACGTGAAGTGGGCATAGCGCCGCAGCGCCAGGCCGAAGTGGCCCAGGTTCTCGGGGCTGTAGACGGCCTGCGCCTGACTGCGCAGCACCACCTCGTTGACCAGGATCTCGTTCGGCGTGCCGCGCACCTGCTCCAGGATGCGGTTGAAGTGGTGCGGCTTCACCACCCCCTTCACCAGGCTGATGTTCATGCTTTCCAGGAACTCGCGCAGGGCCTCCAGCCGCTCCGGCGCCGGCTCGTCGTGGACGCGGTACATGCAGGGGACGCCGTGCTTCTCCAGTTCCTCCGCCGCGCAGACGTTGGCGAGGATCATGAATTCCTCGATCAGCTTGTGGCTGTCGTAGCGCGGACGGGTGACGACGCCGGTGACCTGCCCGGCATCGTCCACCAGGATTCGCCGCTCCGGCAGGTCGAGGTCGAGGGTGCCGCGATGGTGGCGGGCCTCGATCAGCGCCCGGTAGGCGCCGTACAGCGGTTCGATCACCGGCTTGAGCAGCGGCCCGGTGGTGTCGTCGGTCATGCCGTCGACGGCGTTCTGCACCTGGGTGTAGGTCAGGCGGGCGGCAGAGCGCATCATGCCGCGGGTGAAGGCGTGGTCCAGCTTGTTGCCCTGGCGGTCGATGCGCATGCGCACGGCCAGCACCGGCCGGTCCTCGTTGGGGCGCAGGGAGCACCAGCCGTTGGACAGTTCCTCCGGCAGCATGGGCACCACCCGGTCGGGGAAGTAGACCGAGTTGCCGCGCTCGAAGGCGGCGTTGTCGAGCGCATCGCCCGGCCGCACGTAGTGGGCGACATCGGCGATGGCGACCAGCAGCTTGAAGCCGCGCGGGTTGTCCGGGCTGTCGTCGGGTTCGGCGTAGACGGCGTCGTCGAAGTCGCGGGCGTCCTCGCCGTCGATGGTGACCAGCGGGATGGCGCGCAGGTCCTCGCGCTTGCCCATGGGCGCCGGGCCGGCGGCGCGGGCCTGCTCCAGGGCGTCGGCGGGGAAGTCGACCGGAATGCCGTTCTCGTGGATGGCGATGAGGCTGACCGACTTGGCTTCGCCGGCGCGGCCCAGGCGCTCCACGATGCGCACCAGCCGCAGGCCGAGGCGGCGCCCCGGCATGACCTCGGCCAGCACGATCTCGCCCGGCTCCGCCCCCAGGGTGCCGTCGCGGGGGACGAGGTATTCGTACTTCTCGCGCTTGTTGGTCGGCACCAGCCGGCCGCCCTCGGCCCCGGCCTCGAACACGCCCAGCACCTGCGCCGGGGCGCTGGCCAGCCGCTTGATCAGCTTGCCGTCGTAGACGCCGTCGCGCAGCGGCCGCACCCGCACCAGGGCGCGGTCGCCGCGGCCCATGGCCTGGCTCTTGCGGTCGAGCAGCAGCACGGTCGGCGGCTCGGCGCCCTCGCCCTCGCCGACGCCGCTGACCGGGCGGGCGATGAGGCCGCCTTCGGCGTCGATGGCCACCACCTCCACCACCACCACGTCGGGCAGGGCGCCGGGCTTGTGGTACTGGCGCTTGTGTCCGCGTTCGATGGCGCCGTCGTCGGCCAGTTCCTTGAGGATGCCGCGCAGCCACACGCGATCCTGGCTGCCGATGTTGAAGGCCCGCGCGATCTCGCGCTTGCCCACCTTGCCGGGGCTTTCGCGGATGAACTCCAGCACCTGATCCTTGGTCGGCAGCGGCGCGTGGTGCTTGGGCTTGGTCAAGGCGGGTCCTTTATTGAGTGGGCGGCGGTCGTCGGGAATAGCCACCAAGACACCAAGTACACCAAGGCCGCCCTGCGGGCGGTGGGGGCGAGGGAGGGGTGGCCCTCCCTCGCGCTCCCTCCTTGAGTCTTCCCCATGTGCGCCGCGACGAAGGGACGTGGTCGATCCAGACGCCGGTGGCGGATCAGAGGAGGTTCTCTTGGTGTACTTGGTGCCTTGGTGGCTAAAAAACCATCACGCCCCCGACGCGGTCTTCTTCGACTTCGACGCGCTCGCGGTCTTGCTCGTTGCGGGCTTCTTTGCCGGCGCCTTCTTGGCGGCCGGGGCCTTCTTTTCCGCCGGTGCCTTGGCAGCCGCAGCCTTCTTCGGGGCGGCCTTCTTCGCCGGCTTCTTGCCCGAGGCGGCATCCTTGGCGGCCTTGGCGGCCAGCAGGGGCACCGCGTCTTCCAGCGTGTAGCTGTCCTTGTCGGCGTCGCGCGGGATGGTGGCCCGCACCGAGCCGTGCTGCACATAGGGGCCGTAGCGGCCGTCGTGCAGGGTCACCGGCCCGCCGTCGGGGTGCTCGCCGAGCGTCTTGGCCGGCGCCCCGGCCTTGCGGCCGCCCTTGGCCTCGGCCAGCACCACCACGGCGCGGTTGAGGCCGATTTCCAGCACGTCGTCATCCCGCCCCAGCGACTTGTAGGTGTCGCCGTGCTTCAGGTAGGGGCCAAAGCGGCCGATGCCGGCCAGGATCGGCTGCTTGGTCTCCGGGTGCAGGCCGATCTCGCGCGGCAGCGACAGCAGGGCGAGCGCCTTGTCGAGCGTCACGTCCGCCGGGTCCATGCCCTTCGGCAGGCTGGCCCGCTTGGGCTTGGTCTTGCCCTCGGCCTCGCCCAGCTGGACATAGACGCCGTAGGGCCCCTTGCGCAGGGTGACGTCGAGCCCGGTTTCCGGGTCCTGGCCGAGCAGCTTCGGCCCGTCCGGCACGCCTTCGCCCTCGGCCCGGTCGCCGCCACCGGCACCGTCGGCCAGCTGGCGGGTGTAGCGGCATTCCGGGTAGTTGGAGCAGCCGATGAAGGCGCCGAACTTGCCCAGCTTCAGCGACAGGCGGCCGTCGGCGCAGGTGGGGCACTTGCGCGGGTCGTGGCCGTCCTCGCGGGCAGGGAACAGGTGCGGCGCCAGATCGCGGTCGAGCGCGTCCAGCACTTCCGACACCCGCAGGCCGGAGGTCGCTTCCACTGCCTGACGGAAGTCCAGCCAGAACTGGCGCAGCACGTCCTTCCACTCGGCGCGGCCGCCGGAAATGTCGTCCAGCTGGTTTTCCAGCTCGGCGGTGAAGTTGTACTGGACGTAGCGGTTGAAGAAGCTTTCCAGGAAGGCGGTGACGATGCGGCCGCGATCCTCCGGCACGAAGCGGCGCTGGTCCAGCTTCACGTAGTCGCGGTCCTGCAGCACCGACAGGATGCTGGCGTAGGTGGACGGGCGGCCGATGCCCAGTTCCTCCATGCGCTTGACCAGCGAGGCTTCGGTGTAGCGCGGCGGCGGCTGGGTGAAGTGCTGTTCGGCCTTCACCGGCCCGCGCGACACCGGCTCCTGCTCGCGCAGCGGCGGCAGCAGGCGGCTGTTCTCGTCCTCGTCGCTGTCGTCGCGGTCTTCGCGGTAGAGCTTCAGGAAGCCGTCGAACTTCACCACCGAGCCGTTGGCGCGCAGGGTGATGGCGCCGGCCTTGTCGGTCAGGTCCACCGCCACCTGATCGAGCACGGCGCTTTCCATCTGGCTCGCCACCGTGCGCTTCCAGATCAGTTCGTAGAGGCGGAACTGGTCGCGGTCGAGCGTGCGGGAGACGGTGCTCGGGTGGCGCATGATCTCGGTCGGGCGGATCGCCTCGTGCGCTTCCTGGGCGTTCTTCGCCTTGGTCTTGTAGATGCGCGGGCTGTTCGGCAGGTAGTCCTTGCCGAACTCGCGGCCGATGTAGCCGCGGGCGGACTGGATCGCCTCCGGCGCCATCTGCACGCCGTCGGTTCGCATGTAGGTGATGAGGCCGACCGTCTCGCCGCCGATGTCCACGCCTTCATACAGCCGCTGGGCGATCTGCATGGTCTGCTTGGCGGAGAAGTGCAGCTTGCGGCTGGCTTCCTGCTGCAGGGTGGAGGTGGTGAACGGCGGCGCCGGGTTGCGGCGGGTTTCCTTGCGCTCGACGCGGGCGACGGTGAACTGCGCCGCCTCGATGGCCGCCTTGGCAGCCATGGCCGAGGCCTCGTTGCCGAGGTCGAACTTGTCGAGCTTGCGGCCCTCAAGGTGGGTCAGGCGGGCCGAGAAGGCGTCGCCGTCCTTGTTCTTCAGGGCGACGTCGACGGTCCAGTATTCCTGCGCCCGGAACCGCTCGATCTCCGACTCGCGTTCGCAGATCAGGCGCAGGGCGACCGACTGCACGCGCCCGGCGGAGCGCGATCCGGGCAGCTTGCGCCACAGCACCGGCGACAGGGTGAAGCCGACCAGATAGTCGAGCGCCCGTCGCGCCAGATAGGCCTCGATCAGTTCCTGGTCGAGGTCGCGCGGGTTGGCGATGGCGTCCAGCACCGCGCTTTTGGTGATGGCGTTGAAGGTGACGCGCTTGACGGTCTTGTCCTTCAGCGCCTTGCGCGCCCGCAGCACCTCCAGCACGTGCCAGGAAATGGCCTCTCCCTCGCGATCCGGGTCGGTTGCGAGGTAGATGGTGTCGGCCGACTTCACCGCCGAGGCGATGTCCTTGATGTGGCGCTCAGCCTTGCCCTCGACCGTCCAGTCCATGGCGAAGTCCTCGTCCGGCCGCACCGACCCGTCCTTGGCGGGCAGGTCGCGGATGTGGCCGTAGGACGCCAGGACCGTGAAGTCCTTGCCCAGGTACTTGTTGATGGTCTTGGCCTTCGCCGGGCTCTCGACGATGACGACGTGCATAAGGTCGGACGCTTCCCGTGGTGAGGGGTGGCGGCTGCAACGGACTGCGTCAGCCGAAAAACAGCAGGGAAACGCGGTTTCCCGACTGACGTTCCAGGCGGCCGGCCAATTCCAGTTCAAGCAGAATCGTAGCGACCACCGCGGCTGACAATTGGCACTCCCGGATCACTTCGTCAACCGTAACCGGGCTTGGCCCCAGGCAGCCGACCACCGCCGCACGCGCCGTATCGGGGATGTCGGGCGGCGGTGCCGGGGGTGCCGAAGGCCCCGCCGGGCCACGGTTTTCCTGCAGGTCGCGGCGGCGCAGCAGAGGGTCCAGTACCTCCATCACATCCCCCGCATGACGCACCAGGGTTGCCCCTTCGCGCAGCAGATGGTTGGGGCCGGCGCAGCGCGGATCGACCGGCGAGCCGGGCACGGCGAAGACCTCGCGCCCCTGTTCCAGCGCCAGCCGGGCGGTGATGAGCGAGCCGGAGCGTTCACTCGCCTCGATGACGACGACCCCGGCGGCGATGCCGCTGATGATGCGGTTGCGGCGGGGAAAATGGCGGGCCTGCGGCTCGGTGCCGAGGGGGTGTTCGGAAACGATGACGCCGCCCTCGGCGATGGCGGCATGCAGGCGGTCGTTCTCCGGCGGGTAGACCACATCCGGCCCGCCCGCCATGACGGCGCAGGTGCCGCCGGCCAGCGAGCCTTCGTGCGCCGCCGTGTCGATGCCGCGGGCGAGGCCGGATACCACCAGCAGCCCGAACTGGCCGCTCAGGTCGGTGGCCAGCCGGCGGGCGAACTGGCGGCCGTTGACGCTGGCGTTGCGGGCGCCGACGATGGCGACCGCCGGCCGCCGCAGCAGGTGGGCGTTGCCGATCAGCATGAGCAGCGGCGGCGCATCCTCCACCGCCCGCAGGCGCGGCGGATAGGCCGGATCGACGGCCGCCACCACCTGCACGCCGTAGCGCTCCAGGGTCGCCAGTTCGCGCTCCGCCTCCGCCCGCGGGAGGATGCGCACCGGCTTGCTGCGGCCGCCGCGACGGGCGAGGTCCGGCAGCGCCTCCAGCGCCGCCCGCACCGTGCCGTAACGCTCCAGCAGCCGGCGGAACGTCACCGGGCCGACGTTCTCGCTGCGGATGAGGCGCAGCCAGTCGATCTTTTCGGCGGTGGAGAGGGCGCGGGTTTCGGCAGTCATGGGAACGAAGGGTGGACGCGAATGCGCCGCCCGTCAATCGCCCTGCGCGAGCCGCCGTGAAAGCCTTACTTCTTCTTGCTTCCGATCCGGCTCTCGGTGCCGTTGAGCAGGCGGCGCAGGTTCTCGCGGTGGCGAATCCAGGCCAGCACCGCCAGCAGGGCGAAGGCCGCCGCGTGCAGCGGGGTCGCCAGGAACCACGCCGCCACCGGCGCCACCGTCAGCGCCACCAGCGCCGACAGCGACGAATAGCGGGTGATCGCCGCCGTCAGCAGCCAGATGCCGCAGGCCGCCAGACCCACCGGCCAAGCGGTGGCGAGCAGGGTGCCGAGGGTGGTCGCCACCCCCTTGCCGCCCTTGAACCGCAGCCAGACCGGGAAGTTGTGGCCGAACACCGCCGCCACGCCGGCGGCCAGCGCCACTTCCACCCCCAGGTCGCCGTCGCCGCCCAGCAGGGCCAGCGCCAGCAGGGCGGCGATGGCGCCCTTGCCGGAGTCGAGCAGCAGGGTGGCGAGCGCCGCCGGCTTGTTGCCGGTGCGCAGGACGTTGGTGGCGCCGATGTTGCCCGACCCGATCTGGCGAATGTCCCCCAGGCCCAGCAGGCGGGTGATGACCAGCCCGAAGGGCACCGAGCCGAGCAGGTAGCCGCCGACGGCCGCGATGGCGAGCAGGAGCGCCGGCGACAGGTCAGCCATGGTGTTCGAACACCGTGCGGCCGTCGATCACCGTGCGCAGCACCCGGCCCTGCACCGGGCGGCCGTCGAACGGCGTGTTCTTGGACTTGGACCGCAGGCTGCCCGCCACCACCTTCCAGGCGCGGCCGGGATCGAACAGGAAGAAGTCGGCCGGGGCGCCGACGGCCAGCCGGCCGGCGGTCAGGCCCAGGCGGTCGGCCGGGCGCACGGTCAGCAGCCGCAGCACTTCCAGCAGGCTCAGGTGGCCGTTGTGGAACAGGTCGAGCGACACCGGCAGCAGCGTTTCCAGCCCGATGCCGCCGAAGCTCGCCTGGTTGAAGGGCAGGCGCTTGGTGTCCTGGTCCTGCGGCAGGTGGTCGGAGGCGATGCAGTCGATGACGCCGTCCTTCAGCGCCTGCACCACCGCCTGACGGTCGGCCTCGGCCCGCAGCGGCGGGTTCAGCTTGGCGAAGGTGCGGTAATCTGACACCGCCAGTTCGTTCAGGGCGAAGTAGAACGGCGCCGTGTCGCAGGTGACGTCCAGGCCCTTGTCCTTGGCGCGGCGGATGACTTCCACCGACTCGGCGCAGGTGATGTGGCTGGCGTGGTAGCGGCCGCCGGTCATGGCGACCAGCCGCATGTCGCGCTCCAGCATGATCACTTCCGCCTCGCGCGGGATGCCCGACAGGCCGAGGCGGGTGGCCAGTTCGCCGGCGTTCATGACGCCGCCGGTCAGCGCCCGTTCCTCCGGGTGGTTGACCACCAGCAGGCCGAAGCTGCCGGCGTAGGAGAGCGCCCGGCGCATCACCTGGGCATCGGCGATGGGGTGGACGCCGTCGGTGAAGGCGACCGCCCCGGCCGCCGACAGCAGGCCCATCTCGGCGATCACCTCGCCGGCGCAGTTCTGGGTGGCGGCGCCGTAGGGGTAGACCTTGGCAAGGCCGATCTTGCGGGCGCGGCGGGCGACGAATTCCACCGTCGCCTCGTCGTCGATGACCGGATTGGTGTTGGGCAGGCAGACCATGCTGGTCACCCCGCCGGCCACCGCCGCCTCGCCGGCGGTGCGCAGGGATTCCTTGTGGTCCTCGCCGGGCTCGGCCAGGCTGACGCGCATGTCGACGAGGCCGGGGGCGAGGCAGGCGCCGGCGCAGTCGATGACCTTGGCGTCGGAGGGCACGGCGCCGCGCCGCACCTCGGCGCCGACGGCGGCAATCTTCTCGCCCTCGATCAGCAGGCCGCCGGTGGTGTCGGTGCCGGTGGCGGGATCAAGGACGCGGGCATTGACGTAGGCGACGCGGCCGAATGCCTTCTGCAGCATCTCAGGCGGCTCCCTGGACGAAATTGGGGGCGTTGCGGACCAGGGTGTCGAGCACGGCCATGCGCACCGCCACGCCCATTTCCACCTGCTCGCGGATGACCGAGCGTTCGATGTCGTCGGCGACGTCGGAGTCGATCTCCACCCCCCGGTTCATGGGGCCGGGGTGCATGATCAGGGCATCGGGCTTGGCCAGCGCCAGCTTCTCCCGGTCGAGGCCGAAGAAGTGGTAGTATTCGCGCACCGACGGGATGTAGCTGCCCTTCATGCGCTCGTTCTGCACCCGCAGCATCATCACGATGTCCACGTCCTTCAGGCCCCGGCGCATGTCGGTGAAGGCTTCGACACCCAGTTCCTCCACCCCGGTCGGCAGCAGGGTCCTGGGCGCGATCACCCGCACCTGGGCGCCCATGGTGGTCAGCAGGTGGATGTTGGAGCGCGCGACCCGGGAATGCAGCACGTCGCCGCAGATGGCCACGTGCAGGTTGTCCAGGTGCCCCTTGCGGCGGCGGATGGTCAGGGCATCCAGCAGCGCCTGGGTCGGGTGCTCGTGGGCGCCGTCGCCGGCGTTGATGACGGCGCAGTTGACCTTTTCCGACAGCAGCTGCACCGCGCCCGAGTCCGCATGGCGCACCACCAGCGCATCCAGGTGCATGGCGTTCAGCGTCACCGCCGTGTCGATCAGCGTCTCGCCCTTGGCGACGCTGGAGGAGGAGACGCTCATGTTGATGACGTCGGCCCCCAGGCGCTGGGCCGCCAGCTCGAAGCTGGTGCGGGTGCGCGTCGAGTTCTCGAAGAACAGGTTGACGATGGTGCGGCCGCGCAGCGTGTCCGTCTTCTTCGACGCGGACCGCGACTGGTCGGCATAGCGGTCGGCGAGGTCGAGCAGCGCCTTGATTTCCCAAGGGTGCTTGCCCTCGATCCCGAGCAGGTGGCGATGCGGGTATCCGGGTTCGTCGGTCATGGCGCGGATCATACGTTGGGGGTGGGGCGGCGGCAAGCGAGGCGTCGGCGCGGCGGCGGCCGGCGGGGCTTACGGGCGGTAGGCGTCGATGCGGTAGAAGTCGGCCGGCGTGCGCTCCATGAAGAAGTGCGCGATCATCTCCAGCGCCCGGCGCTGGCCGGGGAAGGCGACCGTTTCCACCGCCCGCGGCAGCGGCAGCCAGGCGTAATCGTCGTGGGCGGCGTCCAGCGTCACCGGCTCCTGGCTGTTGGTGCGGGCGACGAAGATGGGCACCACCTCCATCACCTCGTCCTTGGGATTGTAGAACAGGTCGGTGTTGCCGGTGGTGTAGAGGGTGATGGGCTTGAGGCCGGTTTCCTCGTGCACTTCGCGGGCGGCGGCCTGCCAGGCCGTCTCGCCGGCTTCCACGCGGCCCGACACCAGGGTCCAGGCGCCCTTGAAGGCGCCGGTGGCGCGGCGGATCAGCAGCACCTGGCGTCCGTTGATGACGGCGGCGGCGACGGCGCTGCAGCGCTGCGGGACGGTGGTGGTGCTGGGGTCGGACGACATGGCGGCGGTGTGGCTCCGGCTGCGGCGCGATGGGCCGACATTTACCGCCATCCGCCCGGCGCAGGCAAGCCACGCCGACAGCCGCGCCGATGGCGGCATGATCGCTTGCGTGCTACCGCTGCGGGCAAAGCTGTGGTACCAATAAAGGTGCTGGGGTTTTTCGCCGAGGTGCTGATGACCTTCATCGATCCGGCCCGACTGCCGGACACGGGGCACCCGCTCATCGACCAGGGTCATGCCGTTCTGGCCGACCTTGCCAACGACCTTTACCTCGCCTGGCAGCAGGGGCGGACTGCGGCGCTGGGGCCGCAGGCCGCCCGCTTCGTGGCGGCGCTGGCCGACCACTTCGCCGCCGAGGAGCGGATCATGGCCGAGGTGGGGCTGGAAACGGCGGCCGATCACTGCCGCCGCCATGCCGACCTGCTGGCCGAGTTCACCGCCCTGGCGGAGATGCTGGAAGGGGTGCCGGCCCTGTGCGCCGACGTCATGGTCGATCTGTTCCGCGCCACCGAGCGGCTGGTGTGGGAACACGAGATGGTCGACGACCAGGATTTCTGGGTCCACTTCGCCGGCCAGGGGCGGGCGCCGGCGGTGCTCATCGACTGGGGGCCGCAGGTGGCGGTGGGCCACCCGGAGATCGACAGCCAGCACCACACCCTCATCACCCTGGTGAACGAACTGCACGCCGCGGTCGTGGCGCGGGTGGGGCGCGAGGCGCTGATGGGCCGGCTGATCGCCCTGCGCCGCTTCAGCAGCCGCCATTTCGGGTGGGAGGAACGCATGATGGCGATCATCCCCGGCGCCCGTTGCGACGACCATGTGGCCCTGCATGCGGCCCTGCTGGCCGATCTGGACCGTGTCCTGGCCGACCTGCGGGCGGGCCGCTTCGACACGGTGGAAGACCTGCTGTGCACCTACGTCAAGCACTGGCTGCTGGAGCACATCGGCACCCAGGACCGTCGTCTGGCCGCCCGCCTGCTGGCGGCGGAGGATGCCGGTCAGTCCCTCAGCCGCCCGGCGTGAACAGCGCCAGGGCGGCGGCGATCACCAGCGGCATGGTGACGGCGGCGGCCAGGGTCTGGGCGGTGATGGTATTGGCCATCATCGGCGCATCGCCGCCCATCTGCCGCGCCAGCACATAGGACGAGGCGGAGCAGGGCAGGGCGGCATAGAGCACCGCCACCCCGGCGGCGGCCGGCTCCAGCCCGGCGAGCAGCGCGAGGAGGGCGGCGGCGGCGGGCACCCCGATCAGCTTGGCGGCGCTGGCGATCAGCACTGGCCGTCCGGTGGCGGCGATGGCGTCCGGCGCCAGGCCGGCGCCCACCGCCAGCAGCCCGACCGGCAGCGCAGCGCTGCCCAGGATGTCGAGGAAGGGGCCGACGACGATCTCCGGCATGCCGACGCCGATGCCGTTCAGCGCCATGCCGAGCACGCAGGCGAGGATGAGCGGGTTGGTGACGATGCCGCGCGCCGTCTGCCCCAGGCGCTGCCGGCGGGTGGTGGCGCCGGGGGTGCCGACGCACCGCACCAGCGTGGCGACCGCCAGCACGTTGACCAGCGGCACCACGCTGGCGATGCAGATGGCGGTCAGCGCCACCCCGGCCTCGCCATAAAGCGACGCCGCCGCCGCCAGACCGAGGTAGGTGTTGGGGCGGATGCTGCCCTGGATCATGCTGGTGAAGGCGGCCGGCCCCACCTTGAACAGCGGCCGCGCCAGGGTCATGGCGATAAAGACGACAAGCACGGCGCCGGCATTCACCGCCATCAGCGGCCCCCACGCCATGTCCGCCAGCGGCGCCCGCGCGGTGGAGGCCAGCAGCAGGGCGGGGAAGGTGATGTAGTAGGTGGTCTTCTCCGCCGGCGCCCAGAAGGCATCGGGCACGAACCGCCCCCGCTTCATGGCAAAGCCGAGAGCGATGAGCAGGAAGGTGGGGATGAGGGCAAGAACGCTGTCGAGCATGATGCCCGACCGTTAACGCGGATGGAGCGGGGCGGCAAGGGCCGGTGAGGGCGGAACGGTCACGTCCATGGGTTGAGCAGGGGCACGGCGGTGGCGGCGAAATCGCCGGTGTTGCGCGTCACCACGGTGAACCCGTGCACCAGCGCGGTCGCGGCGATGAGGGCATCCCGTTCCGGCCGCGCATCGGGGACATGCAGGCGGGCGCAAAGCAGCGCCACCGGCCCGTCGATCGCCAGAACGCGCCCGGCGAAGGACGGCACCACCCGCTCGTCCAGCCATTGGCGCAGAACCCGGCCGGCGGCCGCATCCCGCCGCTCGGCCCGCAGCACGCCGATGTGGATTTCCATCAGCGTCAGGGCCGACACGTACATGCTGTCGACGTCGGTGCTGCCGACCCAGCGCAGCACACCGTCGTTCGCCCGCTCCGGCCGCCGGAGGTCGGACACGATGTTGGTGTCGAGCAGGTACATCAGAACTCTTCCGGGCGGATGAGGGGACCGGTGAGGCGGGGCGGTTCAAAGTCAAAGTCCGCCTCCGGCTCGTCCTGGCGGAGCAGATCGACCAGCGACGGCCCCGGTTCCCCCTTCAGGCGGCGGAACTCAGCATGGGTCATGAGCACGAAGGCGGCCTCGCCGCGGTCGGTGATGATGACCGGGCCCTTCCGGGCCTCGCGCTTCACGCGGGCCAGATCCTGGTTGAACTCGCGGCTGGAGAAGGTGGCGGGCATCGGCTCTCTCCGGGTGAGGAACTACGTTACTACATGGTGCGACGGCGGGGAAGCCGCCAGCCGACACCCTCTTGCATCCGCCGCGCAACGGGTGCTCCATAAGCGGTGTCTTCAACCGCTCGTCGGATGCCGTCGCCATGTCGCCCGAAACCTGGATCGCCTTTGCCGTCGCCTCGGCCATCATGCTCGCCATTCCGGGGCCGACGGTGCTGCTGGTGGTGTCCTATGCCCTCGGTCACGGGCGGCGGGCGGCGTTGGCGTCGGTGGTGGGGGTGGCGATGGGGGACTTCGTCGCCATGACCGCCTCGCTGCTCGGCCTCGGCGTGCTGCTGGCGACCTCGGCGACGCTGTTCACGGTCGTCAAGTGGATCGGCGCCGCCTATCTCGTCTACCTCGGCATCAAGCTGTGGCGGGCGCCGGTTTCCACCGGCGAGGTGGCGGCCGACGTGCGGCCCGTCAGCGCCCGCCGCATGACCGCGCACATGTTCCTGGTGACGGTGCTCAACCCCAAGAGCATCGTCTTCTTCGTCGCCTTCCTGCCGCAGTTCCTGAACGCCTCCCAGCCGCTGCTGCCGCAGTTCGTGGTGATGGAGGCGACCTTCCTGGTGCTCGCCGCCGCCAATGCCTTCGGCTACGCCATGCTGGCCTCGGGCGCCCGCGGGCTCATCCGCAAGCCGGCGGTGCAGCGGGCGGTAAACCGCACCGGCGGCGGCCTGCTGATCGGTGCCGGGGTGGTGACGGCGGCCATCCGCAAGGCGGCGTGAGGCCCCATCACCACGCCATGGCGAGGTGAACCCCGAAGCCGATCAGCAGCCCGCCGGCGCAGCGCTGCTGAGCCAGCGCCAGTCCCGGGCGGGAGGCGGTCAGCCTGCCGATCCGGGTGCCGAGCGCCGCATAGGTGGCGTCGAACAGCAGCCCCACCGCCACCAGCACCGCGCCCAGCCAAAGGAACTCGGCGGCCGGGGAGGGGGTGTCGGGGCTCACGAACTGCGGCAGCAGGATCGAGCAGAACAGCAGCGCCTTGGGGTTGAGCAGGTTGGTCAGCAGCGCCCGGCGAAATGGCCTCGGCGGCGGGGCCGCCCCGGAAGCATCCGGCCCCAGGCGCGCCGCCGCCGCGCCGGCCAGGATGCGCCAGCCGAGCCACACCAGCCAGCCGGCACCGATCCAGCGCAGGGCAGTGAAGGCCTCCGGCACCGCCTGCACCAGCGCCGTCAGCCCCATGGCGGCGAGGGTGACGTGGGCTGCCCGCGCCACCGCCAGACCGGCAAGGGTGGCGACCACCGCCCGACGGTCCCGCCGGGCGCCGGTTTCCAGCACCAGCAGCATGTCCGGCCCCGGCACGGCATAGGCCGCCGACAGGGCGGTGACGAACAGAAGCGTGTTGAGCGGCATGGCGCATGTCTTCCTGCTGGCGGAACTGCCGCCGAGGATAAGGGCGCCGGGCGAGGCATGTCCTTGCGAAGGCTGCCGTCAAACGGGCCCGCTTTGGCATCTTCTGCTAGAATGGCGGCTCATTGAGGGGGATCATGCCAAACATGGTGCTGGATGCCATCGACCATCGAATCCTGCGGGCGTTGCAGCGCGACGGCCGCCTGAGCAACGTCCATCTGGCGGAGGAAGTGGGCCTGTCGCCGTCGCCCTGCCTGCGGCGGGTGCGCCTGCTGGAGGAGGCCGGGCTGATCCGCGGCTATCATGCCGCGCTGGATCGCGCGGCGGTCGGCCTCGGCCTGACGGTGTTCGTCGGGGTGAAGGTGGAGCGCCACCGCGAGGACGACGCGGAAGCCTTCCGCGCCGCCGTGCGGGCGTTGCCGCAGGTGGTGTCGGCCCATCTGGTGTCCGGCGAGTCCGACTTCCTGCTGCAGGTGGTGGTGCCCGATCTGGCCGCCTACGAGCGCTTCCTGACCGGCACCCTGCTGCGCCTGCCCGGCGTCAGCGACATCCGCAGCAACGTCGCCATCCAGACGGTGAAGGATCAGTCGGCGCTGCCGCTGGATCATCTGCCGGCGGGCTGACGGCGCCCCTCAGCCCCGGCCGATCACGTCCAGCACGCCCTGCAGGATGAAGGCGGCGGCGTGGGAGTCGATCTTCTCGGCGCGTTTCTTGCGGCTCATGTCGAAGTCTTCGATCATCACCCGCTCGACGGCGGCGGTGGACAGGCGCTCGTCCCAGAAGCACAGCGGCATGTCGCGGATCGCCAGAATGTTGGCGGCGAACTGACGGGTCGATTGCGCCCGCTTGCCTTCCTCGCCGCTCATCTCCACCGGCAGGCCGAGGACGAGGCCGCCGACCTCGCGCGTGTCGATCACCTTGAACAACTCTTCGGCGTCCTTGGTGAACTTGGTGCGCTTGATGGTGGCGAGCGGCGTCGCCCCCATGAGCAGGGCGTCGGACAGCGCCAGCCCGATGGTCTTGGTGCCGAGATCGATGCCGAGCAGCCGCTGGCCGCGCTTCAGGTCGGCCTTCAGGTCGGCAGGGTTGCGGATCGCCATGGTGGGTGCTACCTTCCGCGCGTTTCCTCGAAACCGGCGGATTCCGGCGCTTTGCGGGCGCCGTCCGCCGCTTTTCCGTTCAAGCCGGAGACACTTACCGCATGTCGCTGGACAACACCACCGTCAGGAACATCGCGTTCCTCGCCCGTATCGAAGTGCCCGATGCCGAACTGCCGCAGCTTGCCGAGCAACTGACGGCCATCCTGGGCTTTGTCGAGCAACTGGGCGAGGTGGACACCCAGGGCGTCGAGCCCATGACCAGCGTGACCGACATGGCCCTGCGCTGGCGCGATGACGTCGTCTCCGACGGCGGCATCCAGCAGAAGGTCCTCGCCAACGCGCCCGACGCGATCGAGGGCTTCTTCACCGTTCCCAAGGTGGTGGAATGACCATGACCAGGCTCACCGACCTCACCATCGCCGCGGCCCGCGACGGGCTGAAGAAGGGCGAGTTCTCCGCCCGCGAGCTGACCCAGGCGCACATCGACGCCATGGCGAAGCACCGCGACCTGAACGCCTACATCACCGAAACGCCGGAGCTGGCGCTGACCCAGGCCGATGCCGCCGACGCCGCCCTGAAGGCCGGCGACGCGGGCGCCATGGCCGGCATCCCCATCGGCATGAAGGACCTGTTCTGCACCGAGGGCGTGCTGACCACCGCCGCCAGCCACATCCTCGACGGCTTCAAGCCGCAGTATGAAAGCACCGTTTCCGCCAACCTGAAGAAGGCGGGCGCGGTGACGCTCGGCAAGACCAACCTCGACGAATTCGCCATGGGCTCGTCCAACGAGACCAGCTACTACGGCCCGGTCAAGAACCCGTGGAAGCGCAAGGGCGACAGCAAGGATCTGGTGCCCGGCGGCTCGTCCGGCGGGTCGGCGGCGGCGGTTTCCGGCCGCCTTGCCATGGCCGCCACCGGCACCGACACCGGCGGCTCCATCCGCCAGCCGGCCGCCTTCACCGGCATCGTCGGCCTGAAGCCCACCTACGGCCGCTGCTCGCGCTGGGGCGTGGTCGCCTTCGCGTCGTCGCTGGACCAGGCCGGCCCCATGACCCGCACGGTGCGCGACGCCGCCATCATGCTCGGCGCCATGGCCGGCTTCGACCCGAAGGACAGCACCTCGGCCAACATCCCGGTGCCCGACTTCGAGGCGGCGCTGTCCGGCGACGTGCGCGGCCTGAAGGTCGGCATCCCGGCCGAGTACCGCCCCGACGGCCTCAATGCCGAGATCGACGCCGTGTGGCAGAAGGGCATCCAGATGCTGAAGGACGCCGGCGCCACGCCGGTCGACATCAGCCTGCCGCACACCAAGTACGCCCTGCCGACCTACTACATCGTGGCGCCGGCGGAATGCTCGTCCAACCTCGCCCGCTACGACGGCGTGCGGTTCGGCCTGCGGGTGACCGAGGGCGTGCGGTCGCTGGACGACATGTACATGAAGACGCGCGGCGAAGGCTTCGGCAAGGAAGTGCGCCGCCGCATCCTCATCGGTACCTATGCCCTGTCGGCCGGCTACTACGACGCCTATTACCTGAAGGCCCAGAAGGTCCGCGCCCTCATCGCGCAGGACTTCCGCAAGGCTTTCGAGGTCTGCGACGTCATCCTGACGCCGACGGCGCCGTCTGCCGCCTTCGAACTGGGGGCGGAGATCGACGACCCCATCACCATGTACCTGAACGACGTCTTCACCGTTCCCACCTCGCTGGCGGGCCTGCCGGGCCTGTCGCTGCCGGTGGACCTGAGCGCCGAGGGCCTGCCGCTCGGCCTGCAGCTGATCGGCCGTCCCTTCGACGAGGAGACGGTGCTGCGCGTGGGTGAGGTGATGGAGAAGGCGGCCGGCTTCACCGCGAAGCCCGCCATCGTGGAGGCGTGAGGGACATGAGCTACGTCATTCAGGGCGAGACGGGCGACTGGGAAGTCGTGATCGGTCTGGAGGTGCACGCCCAGGTCATCTCCAACTCCAAGCTGTTCTCGGGCGCCGCCACGGCCTTCGGGGCCGAGGCCAACACCCAGGTCAGCTTCGTCGACGCCGGCTTCCCCGGCATGCTGCCGGTCATCAACGCGGTGGCGGTGGAACAGGCGGTGCGCACCGGTCTTGGCCTCAAGGCCCAGATCAACAAGCGCAGCGTCTTCGCCCGCAAGAACTACTTCTATGCCGACCTGCCGCAGGGCTACCAGATCAGCCAGTACGAGCTGCCCATCGTCGGCCTCGGCACGCTGATCCTCGACATGCCCGACGGCTCCACCCGCGAGGTGGGGATCGAGCGCCTGCACCTGGAGCAGGACGCCGGCAAGTCCATGCACGACCAGCACCCGCAGAAGACCTTCGTGGACCTCAACCGCTCCGGCGTTGCGCTGATGGAGATCGTCTCCAAGCCCGACATGCGGACCCCGGAAGAGGCCGGCGCCTACCTGCGCAAGCTGCGCGCCATCCTGCGCTACCTCGGCACCTGCGACGGCAACATGGAAGAAGGCTCCATGCGCTGCGACGTGAACGTCAGCGTGCGCCGTCCGGGCGAGGGCTTCCGCACCCGCTGCGAGATCAAGAACGTCAACTCGGTGCGCTTCGTCATGCAGGCCATCGAGTACGAGGCCAAGCGCCACGTCGAGGTTTACGAGAGCGGCGGCAAGATCGAGCAGGAAACCCGCCTGTTCGATCCCGGCAAGGGCGAGACGCGGTCCCTGCGCAACAAGGAAAACGCGCACGACTACCGCTACTTCCCCGACCCCGACCTGCTGCCGCTGGAATTCGACGACGCCTTCGTCGAAAAGATCCGCGCCAGCCTGCCGGAACTGCCGGACGAGAAGAAGCAGCGCTTCATCGCCGACTACGGCCTGTCGCCCTATGACGCGACGGTGCTGGTGTTCGAGAAGGAAAGCGCCGACTACTTCGAGAAGGTCGCCAAGGGCCGCGACGGCAAGCAGGCCGCCAACTGGGTGACCACCAACCTGTTCGGCGCGCTCAACAAGCTCGGCAAGGGGGTGACGGAAAGCCCGGTGGCGGCGGAACAGCTGGGCGCGCTGCTGGACCTCATCGCCGACGGCACCCTGTCGGGCCGCCTCGCCAAGGACGTGTTCGAGATCATGATCGAGACGGGCGACGACCCGGCGAAGATCGTGGAAGAACGCGGCATGAAGCAGGTGACCGACACCGGCGCCATCGAAAAGGCCATCGACGACGTCATGGCCGCCAACATGGACAAGGTGGAAGACATCCGCGCCGGCAAGGACAAGCTGCTGGGCTGGTTCACCGGCCAGGTGATGAAAGCCACCCAGGGCAAGGCCAACCCGCAGGCGGTGAACGACCTGCTGAAGAAGAAGATCCTGGGCTGACGCAGGCGTCGGTTCGGGTTTCGGACGAGGAAAGGGCGGTCGCCGCGAGGGGGCCGCCCTTTTCTTTTTGCGGCGACGCACAGCTTGTGGTGGTGACGGCGGCAGGTGCCTGCGGTAATTTCATCTGCAGCAGGCAGGAAGCAGGAGCCTCGACGCAGCCCGAGGCCGGCCGGGACGATAGGCGCCCCGGCCGACGGCAGATCGCCTCTGCCTGCTTTCGGAGGATGACGAGATGCGATTCCCACGCATCCGCGTCCTTCTGGAGTTCCGAAACGATCCGGACCTGAGGCTGCAGATCCTGGTCCGGATCGACTTCGGTCTCTAGGAGAAACGGGGCGGGCCGGCACAGCCGGTTCGTCCCACTCCGAGAGAGAGTTTAGGCGCGACGAGGACGATCCGCAAGGTCACGCGGATGACGGCATGCCGCGGCTCACGCCCGCTCAGATGGTGACGTCTTCAGGTGCTTGCGCTAATTTGATCATCGGCAGGCAGGAAGCAGGAGCCTCGACGCAGCCCCGAGGCCGGCCGGGACGATGGGCGCCCCGGCCGACGGCAGATCGCCTCTGCCTGCTTTCGGAGGATGACGAGATGCGGTTCCCACGCATCCGCGTCCTTCTGGAGTTCCGAAACGATCCGGACCTGGGGCTGCGAATCCTCATCCGGATCGACTTCGGTCTCTAGGAGAAACGGGGCGGGCCGGCACAGCCGGTTCGTCCCACTCCGAGAATGAGTTTAGGCGCGACGAGGACGATCCGCAAGGTCACGCCGCTGACGACATCGTGCGGCATTCGCCCGCTCAGATGGTGACGTCTTCAGGTGCTTGCGCTAACTTGATCGCCGGCAGGCAGGAAGCAGGAGCCTCGACGCAGCCCCGAGGCCGGCCGGGACGATGGGCGCCCCGGCCGACGGCAGATCGCCTCTGCCTGCTTTCGGAGGATGACGAGATGCGATTGCCGCGCATCCGCGTCCTTCTGGAGTTCCGAAACGATCCGGACACGGGCTTGCGACTCCTCGTCCGTATCGACTTCGTTCTCTAGGAGAAAAGGGGCGGGCCGGCGCAAGCCGGTTCGTCCCACTCCGAATCCTAGTGTAGGCGCAACCACTGTCCGCTGCAAGATCGTGCCGCGGCGGCCGTCGCTGTCGCCGTCGCGTCCTCACGCCAGCGGCAGGGGAGGGTTGGCCGGCGCCGGCGCGATCCAGCCCTGGCGCTGTTCCTGGGGTGTCGGTTCGGGCTCGCCGGAGGACGCCCAGATCATCAGCCCGATCAGGGCGATAATGCCGAGCGTCAGGCCGCCGGCCAGCACCATCGCCACCGGGAAGCCCTTGCGCGCCTGCCGAGCCTCGGTCGGGGTTTCGCGAACCTGTTCGCGGCCCCCCGGCATCGGTCGCTTTTCCATGAGTATCTGTCTCCCGTCGCAGTTCGTGGAATCACGCCCGCCACCGCCCGGGAGTTGCAGAAACGCGGTGCGGCCTTTCATATGTGTCACTTCTGCGCTATATGGCCGGCACCTTTGTATCGTTTCTGCCGGAGGACTGCCTATGCGCGACCTCAATGCCCTGCTCGTTCTGGCTCGCCGCGACCTGGACGACGCGCACGCCAACGCGACCGAGCGGCCATGGCTGGCCGCCTACAGCCTGGAGCACGCCGCCCGCAAGATGACCATGGCCGTGCTGGCGCGGGCGGGGGCGCCGCATCGCTTCGGCAACTCCATCCGGGAGATGGCGATTCGCCTGCCGGAGCTGCATCCCTGGCGCCGCGATCTGCTCGACCTCGATCCGCTGAGCGGCGCCCGCGATGCCTACCTATACCCCACCAAGGCGGGGGATGTGCCGGCGCACCCGACGCCGGATAAGGTGAGGCAGGATCTTCGTCGGGTGGAGGATCTGCTCGCCCAGGCGGAGGCCTGGTGCCGCTCGCAGGCGTGATCGCCACTGGCGGCGGCGGCCGTCGCCGATGAGCAATGGCTGCCGCCGCCGTCGCGGGCCATGCTAGGTGCCTGTCCACCGCAGAGGCCGCCGCCATGACCAGCCAGACCTGGAACCCGCAATCCTACCTCGCCGCCGCCGGCTTCGTGCCGGTGCTGGGTCAGCCGGTGGTCGATCTGCTGGCACCGCAGCCGGGTGAGACCATCCTCGATCTCGGCTGCGGCGACGGTACCCTCACCGCCCGCATTGCCGGGAGTGGGGCGCGCGTCATCGGCGTTGACGGCTCGCCGGAGATGGTGGCGGCGGCGCGGGCGCGGGGGCTGGATGCGCGGGTGATGGACGGCCACGCGCTGCACCTGCCGGAGCAGGTGGATGCCGTGTTCTCCAACGCCGCCCTGCACTGGATGAAGCGGGATCCGGCGGCGGTGGTCGCCGGGGTGGTGCGCCACCTGAAGCCCGGCGGGCGCTTCGTCGGCGAGTTCGGCGGCTTCGGCAACGTCGCTGCGGTCACCACGGCGCTGCTCGCCGCCCTGGCCAAGCGCGGCATCGACGGGATCGCCCGCCACCCGTGGTACTTCCCGACGGCGGATCAATACGCGCGGCTGCTGGAGGCGGCCGGGCTGCGGGTGGCGGACATATCCCTGTTCCCGCGGCCGACGCCACTGCCGCAGGGCATGGCCGGATGGCTGCGCACCTTCGCCGGGCCGTTCGTGGACGACCTCGGCCCGGCGGAGCAGGCGGCGGTACAGGCGGATGTGGAGGCGCTGTTGCGGCCGTCGCTCTGCGATGCACAGGGACGCTGGGTGGCGGATTACGTGCGGCTGCGGTTCGTCGCCACAGCCTGATGCCCTGGCCTCAGCGGCCGGGCGCCGCCTCGGGACGGTTGTGGATGGTGATGCGGGCAAGGCCGTGGCTGGCCGCAACGGTGACCGCAAAGGCCTCGGCCGCGTCCTGCTGGGTGAAACGGCCAAGGTCGCGGCCGCCGACGACGGCGTACCAATAGCCATCGTGGCGTGACACCACGTAACACGTGCTGCGGCTCATGGGTGATCCTCCGCTGCGTGTTTATCCTGACCATTAAAGCGGTCCGGTTGAAAAGTCGCAAGGGTACGAACGCTTCACCGGCCTGGCGGTTGCTCCTTTTTGCCTTATCCCGAAGATGGCCGGGGCTATCCGCCTGGTCCCCCTGACTGCCGCAATCTCAGCCCTTGAAACTGAGAATGATTCGCAATACCATGGCTAAATCCTCACCGATGGAAGGGATGAAGATCATGGCGGTGGCGACGGAGATGCCGGTGCGGGTGGTGGCGACGCGCGTGTCCTGCCGCGCCAAGGAAGCGGCCTGCCTGGCGGTGCTGGGGCTGGCGGAAGGGGCCGCGGAAGCGGTGTCGCCGGCCGAGATCGAGGCGGTGCTGGCCATGGTGGGGGCGGAGGAATGGCGCCCGCCGCAGGGTCTCGTCGCCCAGGCGGTGGGCGGCCTGCTGGCGGCCGACCTGGTGGTCTGCGACGGCCGCGGCGCCCTGCGCACCACCGAGGCAGGGCGCGATGCCCTCCACTGCCTGCTGATGGCGCCGGTGGCGGCGCCGATCGAGCCGGTGGAGCGGGTCATCCTGTCGCTGCGCCTGTGCCTGCTCGACCGCCTGCCGGAGCCGGAGCGGGCGGCCCAGGCCGATGCCCTGGTGGCGGCCTGGAACGCGGTGATCGAGGTGCGCCGGCGGGAGGAGGAACGGGTGGCCCACGGCCTGCCGCTGCTCGGCCTGTGGTCGCGCCAGCGCCGCCGCCGGCTGGAGGACGAGCGCGACCTCTGCGCCCGCATCCGCGACCGGCTGATTCTCGACGATGTGTGCCGTGTCGGCATCCCCGGCCGGGCGATGGCGTCCGCCTGATGCTGGCGGGAAATGGCCCTGGACCCAGGGCGTTGCGCACCCGACCTTCAGGGCCACACGCACCCTGATGCCGGGAGACCCGACATGATCGATCTGTACTACTGGCCGACCCCCAACGGCTGGAAAGTCTCCATCCTGCTGGAGGAACTGGGCCTGCCCTACACGGTCAAGCCCGTGGACATCACCAAGGGCGACCAGTTCCAGCCGGATTTCCTCCGCCTCAGCCCCAACAACCGCATGCCGGCCATTGTCGACACGGCGCCGAAGGATGGCGGGCCGGCCATCTCCATCTTCGAGTCCGGCGCCATCATGACCTATCTGGCCGAACGCGAGGGCCGCTTCCTGCCCACCGACCTGCGGGCGCGGGTGGAGGTGAACCAGTGGCTGTTCTGGCAGGTCGGCGGCCTTGGTCCCATGGCCGGGCAGGCGCATCACTTCCGCCAGTACGCGCCGGAAAAGGTCCAGTACGGCATCGACCGCTACACCAACGAGGTCAACCGCCTCTACGGCGTCATGGATCGCCGCCTGGCCGACCGCGAGTTCCTGGCCGGCGACTACTCCATCGCCGACATGGCCTGCTGGCCGTGGGTGGTGCCGCACGAGCGCCAGGGCCAGACCCTGGCCGACTTCCCCAACCTGAAGCGCTGGTTCGAGACCATCGGCGCGCGGGAGGCAGTGCAGAAGGGCAAGGCGGTCGGCACCGAATGGCGCTCGCCCAACATCGCCGAGAGCGAGGAGGCGAAGAAGGTGCTGTTCGGCCAGCGGGCGAAGTAGGGCCGGCCCGCTCCGCTCCACACGAAACGACGGCGCGAAGGGCAGGGGCCCCTCGCGCCGTCGCTCCGTTCAGCCGCTGGCGATGCAGGCTGCCGTGCCGGCCTCAGCCGAGCATGGCGCGCAGCATCCAGGCGGTCTTTTCGTGGATCTGCATGCGCTGGGTCAGCAGGTCGGCGGTGGGTTCGTCGGCGGCGGCATCGGCCAGCGGGAAGATCTCGCGGGCGGTGCGGACCACCGCTTCCTGGTCGCGCACCAGCGCCTTGATCATGTCGGTCGCCGACGGCACCGTGTCTTCTTCCTGGATGCGGGTCAGGCTGGCGAACTGCTTGTAGCTGCCCGGCGCCGGGAAGCCGAGGGCGCGGATGCGTTCCGCAATGGCGTCCACCGCCAGGGCCAGTTCGGTGTACTGCTGCTCGAACATGGTGTGCAGCGTGTTGAACTGCGGGCCGGTGACGTTCCAGTGGAAGTTATGGGTCTTGAGGTACAGGGTGTAGGTGTCGGCCAGCAGGCGCGACAGACCATCGGCAATGGCTTTGCGCTGGGCGTCGTCGATGCCGATGTTGATGTCCATGCTCATGTGCGATCTCCCTGATAATCCCCATTCAAAGAATGGAAGAAAGATAGACCCTGGCGGTCGCAACTTCCAATGGGTTATCCTGCCGGGAATGATCGTTTTTATCGGATAAATACCCCATGAAGCCGCTCCCGACGCTGCGTCAGCTCCGCTATCTGGTGACGGTGGCCGAAACGCTGCATTTCGGCCGGGCGGCGGAGCAGTGCCTGGTCACCCAGTCCACCCTGTCGGCCGGCATCCAGGAACTGGAGACCCTGCTGCGGGTCCGCGTGCTGGAACGCCGCACCAAGCGCCAGGTCGTGCTGACGCCGCTGGGGGAGGACATCGTCGCCCGCGCCCGCCGCATCCTGGCCGATGCCGAGGCGCTGGTGGATGTGGCCGCCGCCGCCGCCGAGCCGCTGAGCGGGCCACTGCGCCTGGGCGTCATCCCCACCATCGGCCCGTATGTGCTGCCGCGGGTGCTGCCGGCGGTGCGCGATGCCTACCCCGACCTCAAGCTGTTCCTGCGCGAGGACCAGACCGCCCGGCTGCTGGAACAGCTGGGCGACGGGCGGCTGGATGTGGCGCTGCTGGCGCTGCCCTATGACGTCGGCGACCTGGAGACGCTGCCGCTGTGGGACGAGGATGTGGTGGTGGCGGCCCCCGCCGATCACCCCTTCGCCGCCCTGGCGCGGGTGCCGGAGGAAGCTCTTGCCGGCGAGACGGTGCTGATGCTGGAGGACGGCCATTGCTTGCGCGAACACAGTCTGCAGGCCTGCAGCCTCATCCGCCGCCCCGGCGCCAATGAAAGCTTCCAGGCCACCAGCCTCAACACTCTGGTGCAGATGGTCGGCAACGGCCTCGGCATCACCCTGCTGCCGCGCTCGGCGGTGCCGGTGGAGGTGGGGCGGGGGGCGCCGGTGGTGGTGCGCGACCTGGAAATGGCCCGCGCCGCCCGCACCGTCGCCCTGTGCTGGCGCCCCGGCGCCGCCCGCCGCCGCGATTTCCGCCTGCTCGCCACGCTGCTGAAGGACCATGCGCCCGAAAAGGCGGTGGTCGCCCCCGACCGCTGAGGACGCCTCGACCCCTTACGCCGGAGTTTCCGCCATGAGCGACAGTTACCTTGAGAACGCCTCCGTCCGCCGGGTGCGCGAGGCCCTGGCCGACGTCGGTGCCCTGCACGAGGTGATGGCCCTGCCCACCAGCGCCCGCACGGCCCAGGAGGCGGCGGACAGCCTGGGGGTGCCGCTGGGGGCCATCGTCAAGTCGCTGGTGTTCACGGTGGCCGGGCAGCCGGTGCTGGCCCTGGTGGCCGGTGACCGCCAGTGCGTGCCGGAGGCGCTGCCGCCGGTGCTGGGGCTGGAGGGCGGCGTGCGGCGGGCCGATGCGGCGGTGGTGCGGGATGCCACCGGCTTCGCCATCGGCGGCGTGGCGCCGGTGGGGCATCCGGCGGTGCTGCCGACGGCCATCGACGCCAGCCTGGGGCGGTTCGACGCGGTGTGGGCGGCGGCCGGCCACCCCCATTGTGTGTTCCGCACGACGCTGGACGAACTGCGCCGCATCACCCCCGGCGTGGTGTCGGACGACATTTCGCGCTGAGCGGCGGCAGCCTCTTCATAGTCGGTTGACAACGTTGGGGGCTGGCCCGTATAAGGTCCGCCTCACCGCGCGGACAGGTGGGTGAGTGGCTTAAACCAGCGGTTTGCTAAACCGTCGTACGAGGAAACTCGTACCCCGGGTTCGAATCCCGGCCTGTCCGCCATCTCTACAAAGCCCCGGCAGTGCCGGGGCTTTGTCGTTTGCGGCTGACCCGCAACTCCGCCCGCCCATCCTGCGGTTGCGGAATCCCCCTCCGGTGGTCAAGTATGGAGCGGCACCGGCCCGTCAGAGGCCGTCGGCGCAACCAATCCAATCGGGAGGTAGCAGATGCTGGGACTCATGCAGGGCCGGCCGCTGATGATCGCGTCCATTCTCAGCCACGCGGCCCGGCATCATCGTGACGCCGGAGTGGTCACCAATACCGTCGAAGGCGGCATCCACCGCTACACCTATGCCGAGGCGGAACAGCGCGCCAAGCGGCTGGCGCGGGCGCTGCTGGCGCGCGGCGTGCAGCCGGGCGAGCGCATCGGCACGCTGGCGTGGAACACCTACCGCCACCTGGAACTGTACTACGGCGTCTCCGGCCAGGGGGCGATCTGCCACACCATCAACCCGCGCCTGTTTCCCGACCAGATCGCCTACATCATCGGCCATGCCGCCGACACCCACCTGTTCGTCGACCTGACCTTCGTGCCGCTGGTGGAGAAGCTGGGCGACCGCCTGCCCGAGTGCGTCCGCGCCGTCGTCGTCATGACCGACCGCGACCACATGCCGGCCACCGTCGCGGTGCGGCCGGGGGTGGAGGTGCTGTGCTACGAAGAGATGCTGGCCGCCGCCGATGCCGAGTACACCTGGCCGGAGTTCGACGAGAACACCGCCTCGTCGCTCTGCTACACCTCCGGCACCACCGGGCACCCGAAGGGCGTGCTCTACAGCCATCGCTCCACGGTGCTGCACGCGCTGGGCGTCAATGCGCCGGACGTGCTGGGCCTGCGGGCGGCGGACAAGGTGCTGCCGGTGGTGCCCATGTTCCACGTCAATGCCTGGGGCACGCCCTATGCGGCGCCGGCGGCGGGGGTGACGCTGGTGATGCCCGGCCCCCACATGGACGGCGCCAGCCTGCAGGCGCTGATGGAGGGCGAGGGGGTGACGGCGGCGCTCGGCGTGCCGACGGTGTGGCTCGGCCTGCTCGACCACCTGCGGCGCAGCGGCACCCGCATCAACAGCGTGCAGCGGCTGATCATCGGCGGCTCGGCCTGCCCCGAGATGCTGATGCAGAGCTTCGAGGCGGAATACGGCGTGCGCGTCGACCACGCCTGGGGCATGACCGAGATGAGCCCGCTCGGCACCTACAACAGCCTGAAGCCGGCGCAGCAGCAGCTGACCGGCGCTGCGCTGACCCAGGCCAAGCTCAGCCAGGGCCGCGCCATCTTCGGCGTCGACATGAAGATCGTCGACGGCGACGGCCGTGAACTGCCGTGGGATGGCAAGTCCTTCGGCAACCTGATGGTCCGGGGGCCGTGGGTGTGCCGTGCCTACTTCGGCCGCGAGGACGAGGTGGCGGAAACCCACGATGCCGACGGCTGGTTCCGCACCGGCGACGTCGCCACCATCGACCCCGACGGCTACATGCGCATCACCGACCGGACCAAGGACGTGGTGAAGTCGGGCGGCGAGTGGATCAGCTCCATCGAACTGGAGAACATCGCCGTCGGCCACCCCGATGTCGCCGAGGCCGCCGTCATCGCCGCCCGCCATCCCAAGTGGGACGAACGGCCGCTGCTCATCGTGGTGCCGCGCGACGGCCGCCAGATCGACCCCAAGGCGCTGCTGGCGTGGTTCGAGGGCAAGGTCGCCCGCTGGTGGATGCCCGACGACGTGGTGGTGGTGGACGAACTGCCCCACACCGCCACCGGCAAGCTGCAGAAGACCACCCTGCGCGACCGCTTCGCCGATTACCTCGTGGAGCGCGGGTCGGCCTGACGGCCGCGCCGGGCGTCCCCGCACACTCGCCCGTACCTATGCGAACCGCCGGCCGCCGCGCCGGCGGTTTTCGTTTTGCAGTAACCGGCCGGGTCGGGGGGACCGCAACCGGTACCATGGTATGAGCCGCCAGTTGCTGTCCAAACGTCATAAAGTGTGTCCTGTCTATTCGTGCAGCCGGCGAGGGCGGTCGATTGGCCGGCGGTATGTCGGACATATGTCTTCCGTCGCGCTTAACGGCCCGGCCATGGCCGCTCCATTCTGTCGCGATCAAAATTCGCAGCTGCGGCGTTCCCATTGCGCAAAACAGGCGCTAGGGTGAAAGCGGGGCCGCCGCCGGCGCGGTGCAGCACTGGGAGACACGGAAGGTGCAGCCTGGGGATCTGAAGGACTCCATCCTGGAGATGGCGCCGAACGGCATCTACGAGATCGCCGTCGACGGCACGATCCTCTACAGCAACCCCGCCCACCATCGCCTGCTCGGCTACGAGCCGGGGACGCTGGTCGGGCGCAGCATCCTCGACCTGGTGCCGGAGGCCGACGGCGAGCGCCTGCGCGCCGATCTGGCGCGGCTGGTGGAGACCCAACCGGAGCCGCAACCCTACCTCAACAGCAGCTTCACCCGCGACGGCCGCCAGATCGTGGTGGAGGTGCACTGGACCTACAAGCGCGACCGCGCCGACGGCCGGGTCATCGGCTTCATCGCCATCCTCAACGACGTCACCACCCGCATCGAGGCCGAGCGCCTGCGCGAGGAGGCCCGCCACGCGGCGGAACAGGCGGCGCTGTCGCGATCCCGCTTCCTCGCCTCCGCCAGCCATGACCTGCGCCAGCCGCTGCAGGCGCTGGCGCTGTTCGTCAGCCGGCTGGAACGGCGCGACCTGGACCCGACGGCGCGGGAGGTGGTGGGCAACATCCGCGAGAGCGTCGCCACCCTGTCGTCGCTGCTCAACGGCCTGCTGGACATGAGCAAGTTCGACGCCGGCATGACCCAGGTGCGGGTGACCGACGTGCCGCTGCGCGAGGTCTTCGTCCAGCTGCGCCGGGATTTCGGCGCGGTGGCGGAACGGGCCGGCCTGCGCCTGCGGCTGCGGGATACCGATTGCGTGGTGCGCAGCGACCCCATGCTGCTGCGCCGGGTGCTGGGCAATCTGGTGGTCAATGCCATCTCCTACACCCGCCGCGGCGGGCTGGTGGTCGGCGCCCGCCGGCGCGGCCAGTCGGTGCGGCTGGAGGTGTGGGACAGCGGCATCGGCATTCCGCCGGACCAGCTCGACCTGATCTTCCAGGAGTTCTACCAGGTCGGCAACCCGGCCCGCGAACGGCGCGAGGGCCTCGGCCTTGGCCTCGCCATCGTCGACCGCGCCTGCCGCGCCCTCGGGCATCCGGTGGAGGTGAAGTCGCGGGTGGGGCGCGGGTCGGTGTTTGCCGTCACCGTACCGGCGGCGCTGGAGCCGGCCGCTCCTGCCGCGGCGGACCTGGCAGCGGCGGTGGCGGCGGGTCAGCCGCCGGCGCCGGTCCTGGGCGGCACGGTGGCGGTGGTGGAGGATGATCCGGCGGTGCGGCGGGCGCTGGTGTCGCTGCTGCAAGACTGGCAGTGCACGGTCATCGCCGCCGCCAACGGGGCGGACCTGCTGGCCGCCCTGGCGGAGGCGCGGGCGCGGCCGGACGTGGTGATCGCCGACCTGCGGCTGCCCGGCGGCATGGACGGGCTGGCGGTGGCGGCCGCCGTCTCGGCCGAACTGGGCCATGCGGTGCCGGCCCTGGTGGTCACCGGCGATACCGACCCGGATCGCCTGCGCGCCACCCTGGCGGCGGGGTGCATGCTGCTGCACAAGCCCATCGACGTCGGCGACCTGCACGGCGCCCTGACCCGGCTGCTCGGCCGCACCGCCGCCGGCTGACCGGCGGCCGTCGCCAGTGGCCCTGGCGGCCGGGTGCGGCGGCGGCTAAGGTGGCGGATCCTCGCTTTCAGCCGCGCAAGAAGGACGATTCCCGCCATGACCCTCAAGCTCGTGATCGGCAACAAGACCTATTCGTCGTGGTCGCTGCGGCCGTGGCTGGCCCTGAAGGTGAAGGGCATCGCCTTCGACGAGCAGGTGGTCCCGCTCTATGAGGGCGACTGGAAGGCGGCGCTGCTGGAGGCCTCGCCGGCCGGCAAGGTGCCGGTGCTGCTGGACGCCGGCACGGTGGTGTGGGACAGCCTCGCCATCCTGGAATACCTCGCCGACCGCCACCCGACCCTGCGCCTTTGGCCGTCGGAGGCGGAGGCCCGCACCCGCGCCCGCTGCATCGCCGCCGAGATGCACAGCGGCTTCACCGCCCTGCGCTCCGCCATGCCCATGAACTGCCGCAAGGATCTGAGCGGCAAGGTGACGGTGGAGGGCGCCCTGGCCGCCGACGTCGCCCGCGTGCAGGCCATCTGGCGCGACACGCGGGCGGAGTTCGGGGCCGGCGGCCCGTTCCTGTTCGGCGGCTTCACGGCGGCCGATGCCATGTATGCGCCGGTGGTGACCCGCTTCCGCACCTATGGCGTGGCGGTGGACGAGCCGTGCGGCGACTACATGCAGGCGGTGCTCGACCTGCCGGCCATGCAGGAATGGTACGCCGACGCCGCCGCCGAACCGTGGACCATCCCGCACGCCGAGGTGTAAACGGCCCCGCGCCTCAGTCGGCCAGGCGGCGGACCAGGAAGTCGCGCGCCAGCGCAAGGCCGTCGTCGTCGATGCCGTGCGGCAGGCCCGGCCGGCCGTGGGCGGCCACCTCCACCCCCGCCGCCCGCAGGGCCGACTCGGTGAGGCCCATGGCTTCCGGCGGCACCACCTCGTCGGCGAGGCCGTGGACCAGCAGCACCGGCGGGCGCGACACGGTTGCCGCCGCCAGATCGCCGTCGCCCAGCAGCGCGCCGGAGAATCCGACCACCCCGGCGCAGGGGCGGGCGCGGCGCAGGGCGACGTGCAGCGCCATCATGGTGCCCTGGCTGAACCCAACCAGCGCCAGCCGGTCGTCCTCCAGCCCGTAGTGGTCGAGCAGGCCGTCGAGGTAGGCATCCAGCACCGGCGCGGCGGCGGCGGCGCCCTCCACCATGCGGGCATAGACCGGGCCGAGCGTCTCCGGCCGGCGGCGCAGCATGTCGGGGTCGTAGGCCGACAGCGAGAACCACTGGCGGCCGTAGGGCGCCATCTCGCACGGCAGCGGCGCGTGCGGGCTGTGGAAGGCGGTGCCCGGCAGCGACGGCGCCAGCGCCGGCGCGAGGCCGATCAGGTCGTTGCCGTCGGCGCCGTAGCCGTGCAGCAGCACCACCAGGCGGCGCACCGGCTCGCCTTCCGGCGGACGCAGGGAGGGACCGAAGAGACTCGCGTCGGGCATGGATCACTCTCTTTAGTCTGTTGTTACGGAAGCCGAACTCGGCCACGATGGAGACGGGCCGGCATCTCGCGCCGGCCGTGCGCCAGTATATGGGACCTTCATGTCCGACACGACATCCGCCCTGTTCACCGTCGAGGCCTTCTACAGCGCCTTCGCCACCCGCGACTTCGACACCCTGCGCGGTGCCTGGGCGGAGACGGCGCCGCTCAGCTGCATTCATCCGGGGGCGGAGCCGCTGGTCGGCCGCGACAGCGTGCTGGAAAGCTGGCGCGCCATCCTGGAAAATCCGCAGACGCCGGAAATCCGCTGCCTGGCGCCGCAGGTGCTGGTGCATGGCGACATGGCCATCGTCACCTGCCACGAAGACCTGGACGGCGACCTGCTGTGCGCCACCAACGTGCTGGTGCGCGAAGGCGCGGTGTGGAAGATTGTTCATCATCAGGCCGGGCCGCTGGCCTATGTGCCCGAGATCATGCCGGAACCCGACGACGGGGGCGGCTCCGGCGCCATCAACTGACCGGCCGCCGGTCATCGCCGTGGGGAGGCCGTCCGTCGGGGCGGCTGCGGCACATGTGGGGGAGACGTTGATGCACATTCGCCGTCCGCATCGCCGCGGCGCGGTGCTTGTGGCCTTGGTGGCCCTGCTGTGGGGCCAGCCTGCCGCCGTTGGGGCGAGCGAGGCGCCGCCGGCCCATGGCTTCGTCGGCGCCGAGGTGCAGCCGGTGAGCCTGGAACAGGGCCGCGCCCTCGGCCTTTCCGGCGGGGCCGGGGTGTTCGTCCGCGACCTGCTCGCCTGGGGGCCGGCCTATGGCGCCGGCATCCGCCGGGGCGACGTGCTCACCGCCTACGACGGCGTGGCGGTCAGCGGTCTGGCCCAGGTGGTGGCGCTGGTGCAGGCGCGCAAGCCGGGCGACCGGGTGAGCGCCACCGTCCATCGCCGTGGCGAGACGCTGCCGGTGGTGGTCACCCTGGATGCCTTTCCCGCCGGATGGGGCCTTGAAACCGAACGGATGGCGGTGGTGCCGCGCCTCGGCCTGCGGCTGCGCGCCCTGACGCCGAAGGCGCGGGAGGAGGCGGCCGTCCGCTGGGGCTCCACCGGCCTGCTGGAGGCGGCGGTGGCGGCCGGATCGCCGGCCGCCCGCGCCGGCCTGCAGGCGGGCGATCTGGTGGTGGCGGCCGATGGCGTGCCGCTGAGCGACCCGTCGGTGGCCGACACGGCGCTCACCGCTGCCTCGCTGCTGCTGGTGGAGGGGGTGCGCGGTTACCGCGCCGTCGCCCTCGACGGCCGGGCGTTGCCGCCACCGACGGCGGCCGCCGGGGCGTCCTGGCAGCCGCTGCCCGACGGCAGCCTGATGGTGCTCGACGTCACCCACGACAGCGCCGCCGCCGCTGCCGGGCTGCGTCCCGGCGAAGTGGCGCGGCGGCTGGGGGATGCCAAGGGCGAGGCCATTGCCGGCCGCCTGTCGGTGCGCGGCCTCGGCGGTGGCGAGCGCGAGATCATTCTGGCGGCCGAGGCGCCGACCCTGACCGAACCGCAGGCGCGGCCCATTCCGGCCCTGAAGGCGACGGTGGCGGCGCTGTCGCCGGCGGTGGTCAGCCGTTTCGCCCTGCGCCCCAGCGCCCGTGGCGTGGTGGTGACCGATACCGAGCCCGGCGGCGCGGCGGCGGTGGTCGGGCTGCGGCCGGGGCTGGTGGTGGTGGCGGTGGATCAGCAGCCGGTGACGACCCCGGCCGAGGCCGCCGCGGCCCTGGCGGCGGCGGAACGGCGCGGCACCGCCGAGGCGGTGCTGCTCATCGAAGGGGCGCAGGGCTTCCGGATCCTCAGCCTGCCGCTGCGCGGCGCGCTGGCCACCGGCGGCGTGCCGACTCCGCCGCCGGCTCCGGCGGTGGCGCCGTTGCTGGACTGGAAGCCGGCCGCGCCGGTGGAACAGTAGGCGAGGTCAGTCGAGCGGGTTTACGAGGCTGTGGTCGGGGCCGCCGGCGTCGCGCAGCAGCACCCGCTCGCCGTCCACCACCGCCTTGCCCTCGGCCACCAGCCGCAGCGCCAGCGGGTAGATGCGGTGCTCCGCCTCCAGCACGCGGGCGCCCAGGGCATCGGCATCGTCGTCGGCCAGCACCGGCACCGCCGCCTGCACGATGATCGGGCCGGCGTCCATGTCGGCGCGCACGTAGTGGACGGTGCAGCCGTGGAACCGCACGCCCGCCGCCAGCGCCCGCTCGTGCGTGTGCAGGCCCTTGAAGCTGGGCAGCAGGCTCGGGTGGATGTTGATCATGCGGTCGTGCCAGTGGGTCACGAACCCCGGCGTCAGCAGCCGCATGAAGCCGGCGAGGCAGACCAGCTGCACGCCCGCCGACTCGAGCGCCGCGGTCAGCGCCGCCTCGAAGGGCTCGCGCCCCGAGAAGCCCTTGTGGTCGATGGTCTGGGTCGGCACGCCGGCCTTCGCCGCCCGTTCCAGCGCATAGGCGCCGGGCACGTTGGAGATGACGGTGACGATCTCCGCCGGGTGCGACGGGTCGCCGCAGGCATCCAGCAGCGCCTGCAGGTTGCTGCCGCGGCCGGAAACCAGCACGCCGACCTTCAGGCGCGAGGTCATTCCGGCAGTGCCCAGGCGGCGGCCAGACCGGGGATGCGCACCGGCTCGCCGTCGCCGCGCTCGACCATGCGGCCGATGACGCGGGCGTCCTCGCCGTGCTCCTTGAACACCGCCAGGGCGGCGTCGGCGCGGTCGGCCGGCACCACCACCACCATGCCGACACCGCAGTTGAAGGTGCGGGCCATTTCGTGGGCGCCGACGTTGCCTTCCTGGGCCAGCCACTTGAACACCGGCGGCAGCGCCAGGGCGTCGGCGTCCAGCTCGGCCGCCACGGTGTCGGGCAGCACGCGCGGGATGTTCTCCCAGAAGCCGCCGCCGGTGATGTGGGCCAGCGCCTTGACGTGGCCGGCGCGCACCGCCGCGAGGCAGCTTTTCACATAGATGCGGGTCGGCGTCAGCAGGGCTTCGCCCAGGGTCTGGCCGGCGGCGAAGGGGGCCGGGGCGTCGTAGCCGAGGCCGGTGCGCTCGACGATGCGGCGCACCAGGCTGTAGCCGTTGGAGTGGATGCCCGAGGCGGCAAGGCCGATCACCACGTCGCCGGCTTGCACGCCCTGGCCGTCCAGCAACTGGCCGCGCTCGGCGGCGCCGACGGCGAACCCGGCGATGTCGTAGTCGCCATCCTCGTACATGCCGGGCATTTCGGCGGTCTCGCCGCCGATCAGCGCGCAGCCGGCCTGACGGCATCCCTCTGCGATTCCGGCGACCACGTCACGCGCCACATCAACCCGAAGCCGCCCCGTCGCGTAATAGTCGAGGAAGAACAGCGGCTCGGCACCCTGGACCACGAGGTCGTTGACGCTCATGGCCACCAGATCGATGCCGACGGTCTCATGGCGGCCGGCGGTGATCGCCACCCGCAGCTTGGTGCCGACGCCATCGGTGGCGGCAACCAGCACCGGGTCGGTGAAACCGGCGGCCTTCAGGTCGAACAGGGCACCGAAGCCGCCCAGCGCGGCATCTGCCCCGGCGCGGGTGGTCGACTTGGCGAGCGGCTTGATGGCTTGCACAAGCGCGTTTCCGGCGTCAATGTCAACGCCGGCGTCCTTGTACGACAACCCGGTCTTGTCAGAGGGAGTGGTAATGACGGCCTCGTCTGCGTGTGTGACTGAACGGCTCGGTTCGATGGGCTGCAAGATACTGCATCGGCGCTCCATTGCAATGGCCGTTGCGGCGGTTTTCGCCCTGGTCGGGCTGCTGCTGCCGGGTGACGGCCGGGCGCAGGATGGCGCCGCCCTGGCCGCGACGCAGGAGCTGTTCACGGCCCGCGACGTCACGGTCGACGTCACCGCCGACAACGCCCTGAAGGCGCGCGATCAGGCGCTGCTGGAAGCGCAGGCCAAGGGCCTTGCCCAGGTGCTGCGCGACCTGACGCCGCCCGGCGAGCAGGGGCGGGTGCCGCAGGTGTCGGCGCAGGATGCGCAGAACTACGTCCTGTCGCTGCAGGTGAAGGACGAGAAGCGATCCAGCGTGCGCTACATCGCCACCCTCGACATCCTCTACAATCCCAACGCCGTGCGCGCGCTGCTGCGCCAGAGCGGCATCAGCTTCACGGAAACCGCCCGCACGCCGGTGCTGGTGCTGCCCCTGTGGCAGTCCGCCGCCGACGCCCCGCCGACCCTGTGGGAAGACCCCAACCCCTGGCGCGAGGCGTGGCAGCGCCGTCCCTCCGGCGGGCTGGTGCCGGCGACCACGCCGCTCGGCGATCTCGGCGACCTGCAGGCCATTTCCGCCGACGAGGCGGCGGCCCGTCAGGCCGGGGCGGTGCGCCGCATCCTCCAGCGCTACGAGATGACCGAGGGCGTCATCGCCCATGCCATCCGCAGCGGCGAGTCGCGCCTGCAGATCGAGCTGACCCGCCTGCGGCTGGCCGGCGAGCCCACCCAGGCGAGCCTGTCCGTCGACCGCCAGCCGGGCGAGGACGAGGCCGCCTTCCTGACCCGCGCCACCAACGAGGTCGCCAACCGCCTGCGCGACGAATGGCGCGCCGCCACCGTCGCCGCCTCGGCCAGCGAGGCGCCGTCGCAGGTGACCGTGCTGGTGCCGACCGGCAGCCTGGACACCTGGCTGACGGTGCGCGAGCGGCTGTCGCAGGTGCCCATCGTGCGCGGCGTCGACATCCAGGCGCTCAGCCGCGAGCGGGCGCAGATCCTGCTCGGCTACGTCGGCAGCCAGGATCAGCTGGCGCTGACGCTGGCCCAGTACGGCCTCGACCTCAGCGACCTCGGCGGCGGCCTGTGGCAGATCGAGCTGCGGCGCGGGGCCGGCGGTGCGCCCGCGCCGCAGGCGCCGGCCGGGGCCGGCGGCGGTCTCGGTCAGCCGCAGCCGCTGGCGCAGCCGGGCATGATGCCGCAGGGGCAGGCCCCGGGGGCCGCGCCGGGGCAGCCTCAGCCTCCCCTCCAGCCCCAGCAGCCGCGTCCGGCGGGGCAGGGGCAGGTGATCGTGCCGCCGGCAGTGGCGCAGTAACGGCTCCGGCAGGCACGGGAAGGGGCGGACGGACGTGGTGCGCAACATCCCCAACATCCTGTCGGTGTTCCGGCTGCTGCTGGTGCCGCTGACCATCTGGCTGATCCTGGAGCACGAGCTGAAGCTCGCCTTCGCGGTCTTCGTCATCGCCGGCATCACCGATGCCGTCGACGGCGCCCTGGCGCGCTGGCTGGACGCCCGCACGCCGCTGGGCGCCTTCCTCGACCCACTGGCCGACAAGGCGCTGCTGGTCAGCGTCTACATCACCCTCGGCATGGCCGGCTACCTGCCCAGCTGGCTGGTGATCCTGGTGGTGTTCCGCGATGCCCTCATCGTCGGTGGCGCCATCCTCTACCACGTGGTGATCGGGCCACTGCACATGCAGCCGCTGTTCGTCTCCAAGGCCAACACGGTGACGCAGGTGGTGCTGGCCGCCTCGACGCTGGCGGTGGAGGGGCTGAATATGGACGTCGGCCCGGCGCTTGGTGTACTGACGTGGGTGACGGCCGCCACGACCGCAGCGTCGGGGGCGGCCTACCTGTGGGTCTGGGGGCGCAAGGTCGCCTCCGACGGACAGGAGGGCTGACAGCGGCACGGCGCCGCAGGGGGAGGGATCGGGTAGATCATGTCTCGCAGCCGGCAGATCCGTTTCTGGCTGATCGGCCTGGCGGTGTTCGTCGCGGCCCTGTGGGTGCTGCGCGAGGTGCTGCTGCCCTTCGTCGCCGGCATGGCCGTCGCCTACTTCCTCGACCCCGTCGCCGACCGGCTGGAGAAATGGGGCCTGTCGCGCCTGATGGCGGTGGTGGTCATCACCGCCGGCTTCGTGCTGTCGCTGGTGGCGGCGCTGCTGCTGCTGGTGCCGCTGCTGCAGGCGCAGGTGACGGCCTTCGTCATCCGCCTGCCGGGCTACATCGAGATGCTGCGCGAGGTGGCGGAGCCGCTGCTGGCCGAGATCAAGCAGCGCCTGCCGGCCGATCAGGTGGCCACCCTGCAGGAAAGCGCCGGCGGCTATGCCGGCAAGGCGCTGGAGTTCGTCGGGTCGGTGCTGAAGGGCCTGCTGACCGGCGGATTCGCCCTGCTCAACCTGCTGTCGCTGCTGTTCATCACGCCGGTGGTGGCGTTCTACCAGCTGCGCGACTGGGACCGCATGGTGGCCAAGGTGGACGGCTGGCTGCCGCGCGACCATGCCGACACCATCCGCGACCGCTTCCGCGAGATCGACGCCATCCTGGCCGGCTTCGTCCGCGGCCAGGCGAGCGTGTGTCTGGTGCTGGGCGCCTTCTACGCCATCGGGCTGACGCTGGTGGGGCTCGACCTCGGGCTGCTGGTGGGGCTGGCGGCGGGGGTGCTGAGCTTCATTCCCTACCTTGGCACCATCACCGGCTTCGTGGTCGGCATCGGCCTCGCCCTGGCGCAGTTCGACACCTACCTGCCGGTCGGGCTGGTGGTGGCGGTGTTCGTCGCCGGCCAGCTGCTGGAGGGCAACTACCTGACGCCCAAGCTGGTGGGCGACCGCATCGGCCTGCATCCGGTGTGGGTGATCTTCGCCCTGCTGGCGGGCGGTGCGCTGTTCGGCTTCGTCGGCCTGCTGCTGGCGGTGCCGGTGGCGGCGGTGATCGGGGTGCTGGTGCGGTTCTTCCTCGGCCAGTACCTGCGCAGCCCGCTCTACACCGGCCATGGGGCCGCCGGAGCGGCCGAAGGGCCGCCGGCGCCGCTGCCGCCGCCGGCGCCATGAGCGATCCCGGCAAGCAGCTTCCCCTCGCCCTGCCGCACCGTCCGGCGCTGTCGCGCGAGGATTTCCTCGTCACCCCCGCCAACGAGGAGGCGGTGGCGTGGCTGGACCGCTGGCCCGACTGGCCGGGCCATGCCCTCGCCCTGCACGGGCCGCGCGGCTGCGGCAAGACACATCTGGTCCACGTCTTCGCGGCCCAGAGCGGCGCCGCCATCCTGACCGCCGACGAACTGCCGGGCGAGGACGTGCCCTACCTGCTGGCCCATCACCGCGCCGTGGTGGTGGAGGAGGCCGACCGGCTGGTGCCCTCGGCGCGGCTGGAGGAGGCGCTGTTCCACCTGTGGAACCTGGTGAAGGAGCGCCACGGCCACCTGCTGCTGACCGGCGAGACGCCGCCGGCCCGCTGGCGGGTGCGGCTGCCCGACCTGCGCTCCCGCCTGTCGACGGCGCAGGCGGTGGCCATCGCCGCCCCCGACGACCTGCTGATGGAAGCGGTGCTGGTGAAGCTGTTCATCGACCGCCAGCTGCGAGTCGGGCCCGAGGTGGTGGCCTTTTTGCTGCGTCACATGGAACGTTCCTTCGCCGCCGCGCGTGAAATTGTGGCGGCTGCGGACACACTCAGTCTTGCGGAGCGTCGGGACATCACCGTTCCGTTGATTCGGCGTGTCATGGATGAGACAGACCGTGGCAAATCCGCAACACCGTGAGGCAGAATGGCTTTAAGGCCTTGCGGTTGGCGAACTTCTGACCAAACATGCGCGTTTGACGGGCGTAGCTCCGTCTCACGCGTGACATTGGGAGGTTTATTGATATGAAGACCACTCGTCTGCTGCTCGCCGTTCCGATGATTCTCGGTCTGGCGGCCTGCGCTCAGGGCATGAGCGAAGAAGACCGCACCACCATGAACTCGGCCGTGCAGGCCGGCCAGTCGGCTCAGGCCGCCGCTCAGCAGGCCCAGGCCGCTGCGCAGCGCGCCGAGGCCGCTGCCCAGCGTGCCGAAGCCGCCGCCAACAAGGCGGAGCGTATCTACCAGCAGATGATGCGCAAGTGATCATCTGACGGGTACGGCCGGGGGCGGAGAGCATTTTCTCGCCGCCCCCGGTCGGTTTTTCCGGGCCGTGGACGGCCCGCCGCTGCCACCGCCGCCCGTCGGGCCGGCGGTTTTTTCATGCCCGCCTGCGGGCGCAAGAACCAAGGGCGCCGCCGGTGGCCGGCAGCGCCCTGGTGTCGGGGTGGCGGAGCGCCCTCGGCGGTCAGCGCAGGGCGGTGGTCATGGTGCTGCCGTGGCCGATGGCGACGGGGTAGCCGCGCTGTTCGCGCACCACCCGTTCCGCCGCTTCCCAGTCCACCGTCACGTCTTCCGGCGCGGCGGCGACGATGGCGTTGATGATGTCCTGGCTGAGGATGGACGGCGGCAGTTCCTCGCGGTCTTCCAGCAGGTTCCAGCCGGTCAGGGTGGGGTGAACCTCCAGCCACAGGCGGCCGCTGTCGAAGGCGACGGAGTAGCGGTCGTCCACCGACATGACCCGGGTGCCGACATCGACCTTCTCGTAGATCGCCTCCACGTCCCACGGGTACATGCGGATGCAGCCCGACGAGGTGCGGCGGCCGATGCCGTCCGGCAGGTTGGTGCCGTGGATCAGGTAGGCGGGCCAGCCCAGGTACATGGCGCGGTTGCCGAGCGGGTTGTCCGGCCCCGGCCCGATGGAGGCCGGCAGGTAGGGCTTGCGCTTGCGGATGTTGGCCGTGGGCGTCCAGGTCGGGTCCTTGCGCTTGGAGACCACGGTGGTGGTGCCGAGCGGCGTCTCCAGCCCCTCGGCGCCGATGCCGACGGCGTAGCTGTCCACCTGGCCGTTGCCGCGGAAGTGGAACAGCCGCATGCCGCCCAGGCTGAGCAGGATGCCCTTGTCCATGGCGCGGGGGGCGATGTGGATGCTCGGGATGACGATTTCCGAGCCGGGCTCGGGCATCCACGGCTCCACGTCCGGGTTGGCGGCGCGCAGCTCAAGGAAGCCGAGTCCCTTGGCCTTGGCGATCTCGTGGAAGGTATCGCCCTTCTTGACCACGTAGGTGGTCACCAGCCGTTCTTCCGGCTGGCGGGCGGCGAAGGCGGGCAGAGCCGGCAGCCCGGCGCCGGTGGTAGCCGCGGCGGCCAGGCTGAGGGCGGTGAACGAGCGGCGGGAAATCATGGCGGTGCTGCATCCTCAAGGGCTCTGCGGCCGCGGGCGGCGGTCCGAAGCGTCGATCCCTGGTATAACGTGGGGGCCGGCGGGAATGGTTTCACGAGTCGGCGCGCAAGAATATCGCAACGCCCGGCAGAAGGCTATGCCTGCTGCCGCATCGCCGTTCAAGACTACCGGGCGGTGGTGGAGGATGCCGCCGTCACCGCCGGCAGTAGTACCACTGGTCCCAGCCTTCGGCGTTCTTCCAGCTGAACTCCAGGCTGCTGCCGTCATAGGCGGCGCGACCGCCGTCCCAGGCCTGCAGGGTGCCGTCGAAGGTCACCCTGCCGCCGCCCAGGCGATAGCGGCCGCCCGGCTGGGCATTGAACAGGTAGCCGCCGTCGGGCCGCAGCTCGATCTGTCCGGCCGACTGGACGGCGCCGTGGACCGCCGTCTGGCAGTAGTAGGTGCCGGGCGCGTCACCGGCGGCGGGCTGCGCCGCCGGCTGGGTGTCGCGCGGCGGCGGCGGCGGCGTCACCCCGGCCGCCTTGCGGGTGGCGAGGAACTCCTGCAGGTCCTGCCTGGCCTGCCGCTCCGCCGCCACCGCCCGGGGGTCGCGGTCCACCTGCCGCACCACCGTGCCGGACTGCTGCGGGATGCCGCCGCCGGCGAAGGGATTGGTGACGCCGTTGATGGTTTGCCCCGGCCCCACCGTCCGCCCGGGAACCTGATCGATGCCGCGCCCCGGCTGCTGGACGACGGTGCGTGCCGGGGCGTCCGGCATCACCACCATGGGCGGCGGGTCGGGCTCGACCACCGTGGGCGGCGGGTCCGGCATCACCATGGCCGGCGCCGGGGTCGGCTCGACGCTGCGGGCGGGGGCGTCGACGGCGATGCCGGTGCCGCTATGCTGGACCACCTCGGCCGCGCCGGCCACGCCGAGCGGCACGGCGACCAGGGACAGGGCGAGGGCGAGGGCGAGAGCAGGCGAGCGGTGCATCAGAACAGGGCCTCCCCATCCAGCGTCGAGTTCTGCAGCACCGCCATGAAGGTGGCGAAGTGGGCGGAGAAGGCTTCCCGCGATGGGCTGACCATGAACAGCAGCAGCTTCTTGCGGCCCGACTCGAGGCCAGCGTACATCAGGTAGAGCTTCCGCCCGTTGATGTCCGTGCCCGCCACCGATCGCAGCAGGATCGGCCGGCCGCACGGCCGGGTATGGACCTCGGTGCCGTCAGCTTCGAGAGACTCCATGGCCGACATGGCGGTGGTCACCGGGATGAACCAGTCGTCCAGGGCGAGGCGGGTGTAGTCGATGCCGGCGAAGAGCACGACCTCGTCGCCGATGGCGATGCCGAGGCTGTCGTCGGCGGAGTCGACCTGCGGCACCCAATGGCGGGCGGTGGCCAGGTCGAAGCCCGGATCGATCTGGCTGGCGCCGGCTGCGGCAGCCGCTCCGGCGCCGGTGCTCAGCACGAGAATGCCCCACAAGGCGGCCATGGCGATCTTGCGCATGCCGTCGCGTCCCCCCTGACGGTTCCCACAATTCCCCTAAGGAAATTATGCTGTGGGCGTAACCCTATCGTCAACGGAGGTTTCGCGGGGCAGGGCAGGGCCGCCGCGTCAGTTCTCCAGGTCTTTCGGCCGCACGAAGGCGCGCAGGCGGCACAGGCCGCTCGCCAGGTCGGCCCAGTCGTCGAGCGGCGCGGTCAGGGTGGCGAGGCTGCCGGTCGGGTACTTTTCGCGCAGGTCGGCGAGTCCCGGCACGCTGTCCGGCACTTCCTTCTCCGTCAGCGCCACGGCGAGGCGGTGGAGGCCCGGGTTGTGGCCGATCAGCAGCACCGACTCCACCTCCGGCGGCAGTTCGCGCAGGCGCTTGAGCAGCAGCTGCGGCGTCGCCTCGTACAGCCGGCGCTCGAAGCACACCGGCACGCCGTCCAGGGACTCGACCAGGTAGTCCATGGTCTGGCGGGTACGGCGGGCGGTGGAGCACAGCACCACGTCCGGCCGCACCGCGTGGGCGGCGATGTGCCGGGCCATGAACGGCCCGCAGCGCTCGCCCCGCTCGTTCAGGGGGCGGTCGTAATCGTCGAGTTCGGGGAAGTCCCAACTCGACTTCAGGTGCCGGAGGAGGAAGATCCGTTTCATGTTTATGACTTTTGTCCCAAGGCGTTGCCGATCCGCTCGGGGCATAGTGTATATAGGAGACCGCGCCGTCTGTCGAAGGCAGCGGCGTTACAGAGAAGGGACGCAGCCCCCATGGAAGACACCGTGCCGACCAGGACCCGCCCGCCGCAGCAGAAGACCGTGCCGACCATCGACATCGAGTCGAAGGATCGCTTCATCAACCGCGAACTGTCCTGGCTGGCGTTCAACTTCCGGGTGATGGAAGAAGCCTATAACGAGCGTCATCCGCTTCTTGAACGTCTTCGGTTCCTCTCCATCTCGGCCTCCAACCTGGACGAGTTCTACATGGTGCGCGTCGCCGGCCTGAAGGGGCAGGTGCATGCCGGCATCACCACCACGAGCCAGGATGGCCTGACCCCGCCGCAGCAGCTGGAGCAGATCAACGAGTCGGCGCGCCGGCTGATGACCAAGCACAGCGAATGCTGGCAGCACCTGCGGGAGCTTCTGCGCCACGAGGGCATCCACGTCATCGACAAGGAAGACCTGACGCCGGACGACATGAAGTGGCTGGAAACCCACTTCATGGACCGCATCTTCCCCATCCTGACGCCGCTGGCCATCGACCCGGCGCATCCCTTCCCCTTCCTGCCCAACCTGGCGCACGCCCTGGTGCTGCACCTGACGCGGCTGGACGACGGCGAGGCCCTGCGCGCCCTGGTGCCCATGCCGACCCAGGTTGACCGCTTCGTGCGGCTGGAGGGCAGCGCCATCCGCTATCTGGCGCTGGAGGAAGTGATCGGGCTGTTTCTCGATCGACTGTTCCCCGGCTTCAAGGTGGTGCAGGGCGGCCACTTCCGCGTCATCCGCGACAGCGAGATGGAAATCGACGAAGAGGCGCAGGACCTGGTGCAGTCCTTCGAGTCGGCGCTGAAGCGCCGCCGCCGCGGCCACTGCATCCGCCTGACCATGAACGCCGACATGCCGGAAGACCTGGTCAAGCTGGTCTGCACCGAGCTGGAGGTGGAGGACGCCGACGTCTTCAAGCTGAACGGCCTGATCGGCATGGCCGACACCCGCAAGCTGATCACCGACGAGCGCCCGGACCTGGTGTTCGTGCCCTACAACGCCCGCTTCCCGGAGCGCATCCGCGACTTCGGCGGCGACTGCTTCGCGGCCATCCGCAAGAAGGACATCGTCGTCCACCACCCGTTCGAGAGCTTCGACGTGGTGGTGCAGTTCCTGCGGCAGGCGGCGCGCGACCCCAACGTGCTGTCCATCAAGCAGACGCTCTACCGCACCTCCAAGGACAGCCCCATCGTCAAGGCGCTGATCGAGGCGGCCGAGCTGGGCAAGAGCGTCACCGCCATGGTGGAGCTGAAGGCGCGCTTCGACGAGGAAGCCAACATCCAGTGGGCGCGCGACCTGGAACGGGCCGGCGTGTCGGTGGTCTATGGCTTCATCGACCTCAAGACCCACGCCAAGATCAGTTTGGTGACCCGCAAGGAAGGGCAGGAACTGCGGTCCTACGTCCACTTCGGCACCGGCAACTACCACCCGATCACGGCCAAGGTCTATACCGACCTGTCCTACTTCACCTCCGACCCCGACCTGACCCGCGACGCCCAGAAGGCCTTCAACTTCATGACCGGCTACGCCAAGCCGGAGAAGATGGAAAAGCTGGCCATCGCGCCGCTGGGCCTGCGCGACAAGCTGCTCGACCTCATCAACGCCGAGGCGGAACACGCCCGCGCCGGCCGCCCCGGCACCATCTGGGCCAAGATGAACAGCCTGGTCGACGGCAAGGTCATCGACGCCCTCTACCGTGCCAGTCAGGCGGGGGTGAAGATCGAACTCATCATCCGCGGCATCTGCTGCCTGCGTCCGGGCGTTCCCGGTCTGTCGGAGAACATTCGCGTCAAGAGCATCGTCGGGCGGTTCCTGGAACACTCGCGCATCGTCTGCTTCGGCAACGGCCACCGCATGCCGTCGCGCCATGCCAAGGTGTTCATCTCTTCGGCCGACTGGATGCCGCGCAACCTGATCAACCGCGTCGAGGCCTTCGTGCCCATCGAGAACCCGACCGTGCACACCCAGATCCTGGAGCAGATCATGGTCGCCAACCTGAAGGACGAGGCCCAGACCTGGTTCCTGCAGCCCGACGGCACCTTCAAGCGGGTGCCGCAGCGCGACGAGGCCTTCTCCGCCCATGTCTACTTCATGACCAACCCCAGCCTGTCGGGCCGCGGCAGCGCCCTGCAGCATGCGCAGAAGCAGGTGCCGAAACTGGCCCTGCGGTCGCGCTGACCGAGCGGGGGCGGTGACGGTGGCGGCAAAGGCAGGGGCCAGGGACGGTCGGCCGCGGCGGCTGCAGCCGACCGGCCGGGCGGCGGACGGCGGCATGTTCGTGCGCCGGCGGCGGCCGGTGGGCATCGTCGACATCGGCTCCAACAGCGTGCGTCTGGTGGTCTACGACGGCCTGACGCGCACGCCGGTGCCGCTGTTCAACGAAAAGGCGGTGTGCGCCCTGGGGGCCGGGCTGGAACAGTCCGGCCGCCTCAACCCCGACGGCGTCGCCATGGCCCTCGGGTCGGTCGAACGCTTCATCCATCTGGCGCGGGCGATGGAGGTGCAGCAGCTGGACGTGCTGGCCACCGCCGCCGCCCGCGCCGCCGCCGACGGGCCGGAGTTCATCCGCGACCTGGAGGCCCGCTGCGGCATCCGCGTGCGCCTGCTGTCGGGGGAGGAGGAAGCGCGCAACGCCGCCCTCGGCGTGCTGTGTGCCGTGCCCGATGCCGACGGCATGGTGGCCGACCTGGGCGGCGGCTCGCTGGAACTGGTGGTGGTGGAAAGCCACCGCTGCGGCGACTTCGCCTCCATGCCGCTCGGCGTGCTGCGGCTGCAGGACCAGTCGGGCGGCGACCGGGCGCGGGCGGTGGAGATCATCGACCGCCATCTGGCGGCGCTGCCGTGGCTGGGGCAGGGGCGGGGACGCAGCCTCTATGCCGTCGGCGGGGCGTGGCGCACCATCGCCCGTATCCTCATCGAGCAGATGAACTACCCGCTGCATGTGCTCGACAACTTCACCCTGGGGGCCGATCACGCCCTGGCGCTGCTGGACCTGATGTCGCGGCAGTCGCGCAAGTCGCTGGAGAAGATCCCCGGCGTCTCCAAGCGCCGGCTGCAGACCCTGCCGGTGGCGGCGGTGATCCTGGAACGGCTGGTGCAGACGGTGCAGCCGTCGCAGCTGGTGTTCTCGGTCTACGGCATGCGCGAAGGCCAGTTCTTCCAGAGCCTGCCGGAAGCGGTGCGGGAGGAAGACCCGCTGATTTCCGCCTGCGCCGATCTCGCCCTGGCCGCCGGCCGCTTCACCGAACACGCCCGCGAGCTGATGGACTGGATGAGCCCGCTGTTCCCGCAGGAGCCGGCGGCGCTGCAGCGGCTGCGCCTGGCGGCCTGTCTTCTGGGTGACATCTTCTGGTCCGAACACCCCGATTACCGCGCCGAGCAGGGGCTGCTGAAGGTGCTGCGGCTGCCGTTCATGGGCCTGTCGCACACCGACCGCGCCGGCCTCGCCCTGGCGGTGTTCTACCGCTATACCTCGGCGGAGGAACACCCCATGGCGGTGCAGGCCCGCCAGCTGCTGGACGAGGACCGGGTGAAGCGGGTGCGGGTGATCGGCAATGCCCTGCGCCTTGGCCACACCCTGTCGGGCGGCGCCCCCGGCCTGCTCGCCCGTACCCGGCTGAAGCTGATGCCCGGCCGTCTGGTGCTGGAGGTGCCGGCGGGAGATCCGCTGTATTCCGGCGATGCCTCCGCCCGCCGGTTCGAGAAACTGGCGGCCGTGCTCGGCCTGACGGAGGCGGCCATCGTGCCGGTGCAATAGAAGCTGCCGCCGGCTGCAGCTTCACCTTCTTTATGCAGCCTTGATACTTGCTTTATACTCGGCAGCAGGGGCAACCGCCGCTGCAGCGTGGCGTTTACGTGTCAAATGTCACAGGCACGTCGGCGCGCAATACAGCCGCGGTCGGACAGGGGATCACGGAGCACCGGCCGCCGCGCCGGCACCGTCGCCTCTCGCCCCCGGCCCGCTTCGCCACCCCGCGGGGTGTCCGCGCCGCCTCACAGGAGGACGGCATCATGGCCGGTTTCGACTTGCAGGCGCTGGTGAAGAACATCGACCCACGGTTCCGCCAGCAGGAAACCATGGAATACAACCGCCTGGTCCAGCAGGCCGAGGTGTTCCGCGAAGCCGGCATCGTCGGCAATGCGGCGCAGGAGGAGCGCTTCGATCAGGCCGCCCGCATGATCGCCGCCTCCATCTACGTCATCGCCCGCGACCTCAAGCTGGCACCGGGCGACGTAGGGGTGGTGGCCGGCCACGCCGTCGGCTTCTTCGTCGGCGCCTCCAGCCCCGCCGATGCGCGGGCGCGCGACCAGTTCAAGGCCGTCTTCGCCAAGGCGCTCGACCAGGCCAACGGCGACAAGCCGCGCAGTATGGTGATGATGGCCGACATGGTGGAAACCGGCATGCAGATCATGAAGCGGTATCGCAACGGCGCCTGAGCCGCCGGGTCGAGGGAACCGCCCCGGCACGGCCGCCAAGGCCGGTCGCAGGGCGACGACGGACGCGAACGGGCCTCCCGCCACCGGCGGGAGGCCCTGTCGTTTGGGCGGTGCGCGGGGCGGGGACATAGGCTGCATGGCATCTTCGCCCAATTCCTCAGCCGTGATAGAAGTTCAGGGTTGGTTATTTGCGGGAGCCGATCGTGCTCGACACGGCGGAGGTCATTACGGCAGCCATTTCTCAACAGGCCCTCGACGCCCATCCGCAGCCCTGCGCCGTGGTTGATGCCGGCGGCCGGGTGCTGGCCCACGGCCGCGCCTTCGCCGCCCTGCCGGGGCTGGTGGCCGCCGACGGCAGCGTGGCGGCGGCCGTGGTGGCGGCGGTGGCCGAGGCCCTGGCGGCGGAGACGGCGGCGACCCGCGTGATCCTCGACCCGCCGGAAGGCCGCCGGGTGTATGACCTGCTGGCCCTGCCGCCGCTGACCGACGGGCAGCGGCTGCTGCTGGTCTCCGACCGCACCCTCGACTCCGGCCTGCGCAACGCCCTGACCGAAAGCCGCGCCCGCTACAAGGATCTGGTGGAGATTTCCAGCGAACACGCCTGGGAAGTGGATGACGCCGGCGCCTTCAGCTTCGTCGCGCCGCAGGGGCTGCTGGGCTATCCGCCGCACCTGCTGATCGGCATGCCGTCGACCGAGCTGCTGGACGGCGAGCGCCACCTCGACCCCATCAACCCCTTCGCCACGCCGGTGCCGCTGGAGGGGCGCGACGTCTGGGTCCGCACCGCCGGCGGCGAGCCGCTGTGCCTGGAGGTGACGGCGGTGCCGCTGTTCGACACCGACAGCCGCTGGGCTGGCGCCCGCGGCGTCTGCCGCGACGTCACCGACCAGCGACGGCGCGAGCAGGACATGGCCGAGGCCCGCGCCCGCGAACGGGTGTTCGGCCGCATCGTGCGGCTGTTCCAGCGCGAGGTGAAGCCGGAGAACATGATCCGTGCCGCCGCCAGCGCCATCACCCACGGGCTGGCCGCCACCGGCTGTCAGGTCTACGGCATTGCCGCGCCGCTGGCCAAGGTGGTGCAGCACCCGAGCTTCCTGCAGGAGGCCGCCTTCGGCCGCGTCGGCTCCGACCGCGAGGCCGACCGCCTGCTGGCGGCGCTGGAGCAGGCGGAGCGCGAGGCGGTGCTGGGCGACCTGGCCGGCGAGCGCCACCTGATCGGCACCCTCTGCCGCCACGGCGACCGCATCAACGGCGCCATCGTGGTGTGGCGGGAACCGGAACGGCCCGATTTCGGCCAGGCGGAACGCCGCCTGCTGGGCAGCATCGCCGGAACTGTCGGGGTAGCGCTGGAACAATTGTACTACCACCGTGTTCTTGTGGAGGTTTCGCGCACCGACGGGCTCACCGGCCTGTTGAACCGCCGTGCCTTCTACGAGGACATGCAGCGGCGGGTGCGACGGCTGGCGCGCGGCGATCGCAAGGGTGCCCTGATGTATGTGGACCTGGACAACTTCAAGGCGGTGAACGATACCCGCGGCCATGAAACCGGGGACAAGGTGCTGCGTGACGTGGCCGACCTGCTGCGCGTCAACACCCGCTCCACCGACATGGTGGCGCGGCTGGGCGGCGACGAGTTCGCCGTATGGCTCGACGACGCCGACGAGGCGGTGGCGGTGAAGCGGGCGGAGGTGTTCCTGGCCGCGGCCGCCATCCTGCGCCAGCATTCGGCGCGGCCGGACCTGCCGCTGATGCTGTCCATCGGCATCGCCGTCTACGACCCGCTGGGGCGCGAGGACATGAACGAGTTCGTCAGCCGCGCCGACAGCGCCATGTATGCCATCAAGCGCCGCGGCAAGGGCTCCTACGCCGTTGCCCGGCCGCCGTCGCGACGGGCCGGCGGCGGCGGGGGAGGCACGCGGTGACCGTCATGACGCCGTCCTCCGCCCTCGACTTCACCCTGTCGCCCGAGACGCCGCTGTCCTACGAGGAGGCGCGGGCGCTGGCCGGCGACCCGCGTCTGCCGGTGCGCGAGGCGGTGGCAGCGCTGACCACGGTGGCGCCGGAAATCCTCTACTTCCTCAGCCAGGATGAAGCGCCGACGGTGCGGCTGGCGGTTGCCCGCAACCCGCAGGCGCCGGCCAAGGCCAACCTGCGTCTGGCCGAAGATGGCGACGAGGCGGTGCGCACGGCCCTGGCGGCCAAGGTGACCGAGCTGCAGCGCCATGGCATGACGGCGCCCGGCGCTCGCGCCCACAGCATCGCGCTGGAGGTGCTCGACCGCCTGTCGCGCGACCGCCTTACCCTGGTGCGGGCGGCGGTGGCCGACGGCCTGAAGGACGTCAGCCAGGTCGACCCCGGCCTGGTGCGGCGGCTGGCGCGCGACGTGGACATCCTGGTGGCGGCGCCGATCCTGGAATTCTCGCCGCTGCTGGACGACCAGGACCTGCTGGAGATCATCCGCCAGAGCCCCATGGCCGGGGTGCTGGCGGCCATCGCCCGGCGCGCCTATGTCGGCCCGGCGGTGACCGAGGCCATCGTCGCCAGCGGCGATTCCCGCGCCATCACCCATCTGCTCTACAACGCCGGCTCGCAGCTGCAGGAACACACCCTCGACAGCCTGATCGCCGCCGTCGACCGCGAGCCCGACTGGCAGCTGCCGCTCGCCCGCCGCGCCGATCTGCCGGAGCCGTCGGTGCGCCGGTTGGCCGAAATGGTGGCCGACCACGTGCTGAGCAGCCTCATGCAGCGCGGCGACCTGTCGACAGAGGCAGCGGCCCGCCTGCGCGAAGTGGTGGGCGCGCGGGTGCAGGAGGGGCTGCCGGAAGGCCCGGCGGCGCTGCCGTCGCCCTACGCCGCCGAGGCGGAGGATCGGTTCGCGCCCTTCCTCGACCATGCCCGCACCGTGCAGGCCGACGGCGAGCTGACCGAGGCGCACCTGATGGTGCTGCTGCTGACCGACCATGTGGACGACCTGGTGGCCGGCCTGGCGGTGCTGTCCGACCTGCCGGTGGCGGTGGTGCTGGAAATGCTGGGGTCGCAGTCGCCGCGGGCCATCGCCGCGCTCGCCCGCACCGCCGGGCTGTCGGCGCGGTTCGGCCTGGAACTGCAGGTGAAGCTCGGCCGCATCAGCCTGGATGCCGCCCTGCGCCCGCTGTCCGACGGCTCCCACCCCCTCAGCGAAACGGAAACCCGCTGGCAGGTGGAGATGTACGCCGAACGCTGAGGGGCGCGCGGTGGCTGCGGGCGTGGCGGGCTCAGGCGGGCAGGGCGGCGGCCGGCAGGTCGGTGCGGCTGAAGTCGTCGCCCTTGTAGAGCAGCGGCGCCTGCCAGCGCTTGGCGACGGCGTAGGAAAACAAATCCCCCAGATTGAGCCGCGCCCCGCTGCCGCTGCCCTTGCCATAGGCGAGGAAGGCGGTCCAGGCGATGTCGACGTCGGCGGCGGAATGGAGCGCGATGGTGAAGGGCTCTGTGGTCAGCAGCTTATCCAGGCGGAGCAACATTTCAAAGCCGCCGACACGGTGGACGGCAATGCGCGCCTCCAGCAGGGACACCGGGCTGACGTAGATTTCGCTGGCCCCGGACAGGACCTGAAGGAACATATCGCGTTCCGGTTCGTGCAGCACGATGGCGACCAGCGCCGAGGCGTCGATCGCCAGCCTCATCGCGGCAGCCCGTCCTCGTCCCACTCCAGGTCGGGCGGCTGCTGGTCGGGCGGAATGCGCGGCAGCGCATCGGCCTCGGCCAGGATCTCGCGCCAGCGAGCCAGCCGGCGGGCGCGGGTCGCCTCGTCAACCGGAGCGGGCGGCCGTGCCGCCAGGGCTGCAATGTAGGTGTCCAGTGCCGACTCGATCACAGCCTCCGGCGACCGGCCGCTCTGGCGGGCGGCGCGTTCGATCTTGGCCAGCAGGTCGGCGTTGTCGGTGTGAAAGCCCATGGGTGCAGCCTCCGTCGCTGTGCTCAGTATAGGCGCCGGCGGTCTTTCGTCAAACCATGCAGGGGTAACGCATCAGCCGGCCTGTAAGCCGGGTTCTGTCCTCGCCGCGGACGGCGATGGATGGCCATTCATCTGGGACGCCCGTTACCGGACGCCTCAAGCAACCGACCCGGACGGCAGCGCGGAATGCGCCTTGCGCCACCTGACCACCCGCGGGCGGGCGGTTTGGCGCGTGCCGTCCCTATTTGGTTTTGCTCCCGGTGGGGTTTACCGTGCCGGTTCCGTTGCCGGTCCCGCGGTGCGCTCTTACCGCACCCTTTCACCCTTGCCGGCGGCGGACGGACCGTATCGCCGGCGGTTTGCTTTCTGTGGCACTTTCCCTGGGGTCGCCCCCGCCGGACGTTATCCGGCACCGTCATTCCGTGGAGCCCGGACTTTCCTCCCCGGACCGAAATCCGGAGCGGCCATCCAGCCGGCTGATGCGACCCCGGATGTAGACCAGCCGGCGGCGACGGTCAAGGTCAACCGCGGTCGGCGGGTCCGCCGGCCCGGTCGGCCGTCACCAGATCGCGCAGGGCCTGCATCAGCGCCCAGGTCTCGGCGTCGGGCATGCCCGACAGGTCGGCGGGGCGGTAATGGCGCTGGAAGGCAATGATGGCCTTGGCGGTGGCCTCGTCCAGCTGACCGCTGCGCGGGGCGGCGTAGCCGATTTCTGCCAGCACGTCCTGCACCGCCTGGATGGAGCCGGGCTGAGCGGTCGGCACCGCCTCCGCCGGCTGCGGCCACAGGCCGATGCCGGCCGCCGCCAGCCGCTTCCAGTCGAACAGCTCGCCGGGGTCTTCCTTGCGCAGCGGGGCGACATCGGAATGGCCGACCACGTTGCGGGCCGGAATGCCGGGATGGCGCGCCAGGATGGCCTGGCACAGCTCGATCACCGCGTCCATCTGGGCGTCGGGGAAGGGGCGGTAGCCGAACTCGTGGCCGGGGTTGACGATCTCGATGCCGATGGAGCGGCTGTTGACGTCGGTGCGGCCCCGCCAGCTCGACACCCCGGCGTGCCAGGCGCGGCGGTCTTCGGGCACCAGGGCGTGCAGGGTGCCGTCTTCCTCCACCAGCCAGTGGGCGGAGACGTCGCTGCTCTTGTCGCACAGGCGCTGCAGGGCGTCCTGGGCGGAGCGCATGCCGGTGTAGTGCAGCACCAGCATGTCGATGCCGCCGCCGGTGCGCGGACCGTGGTTGGGCGAACGGGCGTAGCGCAACGGCTTGACCATGTCAGGTAGGGCTCCCGGCTTCCTCCGGCTCGGCGTCGGGCGGGGGTGTGGGCCTGCGCCGGGCCGTCCGCATCTGGACGATGGCGACGCCGATCAGGGTGAGGGTGCCGCCGACAGCCTTCTGCCACGTCAGCGGCTCGCCTAGCAAGAGGATCGCGGTGGCGATGCCGATAACCGGCGCCAGCAGGCCGAAGGGCGCCACCTGCGCCATCTCGTGCCGGCGCACCAGTCCGTACCACAGGGAATGGGCGACGATGGAGGCGGCGACGGCGGTATAGATCACGGCGCCCCAGCCCATCCAGCCGGCATCGGCCAGCCGGGGCATCTGGTCGCCCTCCAGCAGCCACGACAGCAGGCCGAGCTGCGGCACCGCGAACAGGCTGAGGTAGCCGGTCATGGCCACCGGGTTGACCTCCGGCAGCCGCTTCACCACCACGTTGGAAACCGCCCAGCCGAAGGCGCCCGCGGTGACCAGCAGCAGCGGCGTCAGGCCGGGCAGGGTGGGCTCGCCGGCCAGCAGCACGACGCCAGAGAACGCCAGCACTGTGCCGCCCAGGCGCTTCCAGCCCAGCCGTTCCTTGAACACCAGCACGCCGAGCAGCAGGGTGAAGGGCGTGCCCAGCTGGATGACGATGCCCGCCGCCGCCGCGTCCATGTCCGCCAGGCCGGTGAACATCAGCCCGAAGTGGACGGTGCCGAAGGTGAAGGACAGCAGCACGAGGCCCGGCACCGCCCGCAGCGGCACCCGCATGAACGGCACCACCAGCAGCGCCACCAGGGCGAAGCGGATGGCGGTGAAGGCGAGCGGCGGGATCTCGCTCACCCCCACCTTGGCGACCACCAGATTGAGGCCCCAGAGAAGCTGTACCGTCAGGGCGAGCAGAACGTCGCGGGCGCCCATGGCCTCAGGCCGCCCGCGCCGGCTCGGCGGCGGTCTGCGGTGCCTTCTTCGCCTGACGGAGCTGGATGATGGCGACGCCGGTGAGGGTGATGCCGCCGCCGACGATCTTCAGCAGGGTCAGCGGCTCGCCGAGGAACAGGATGGCGCAGATGACGCTGGTGACCGGCGCCAGCAGCGAGAACGGCACGATGCGCGACAGCTCGTGCCGGCGCACCAGCCCGGCCCACAGGGAATGGGCGATGATGGAGGCGGCGAGCACCGTATAGGCCAGCGACCACCAGGTCCGCTCGCCGGCGGCCAGCACCGCCTCCACCTGATTGGTCTCCAGCAGCAGCGACAGCACCAGCAGCTGCGGCGTCGCCAGCAGCGACATCCACCCCACCACGCCGAGCGGCGGCAGCTGCGTCAGCCGCTTCAGGAACAGGTTGCCGAGCGCCGAACAGGCCGCCGAACCCGCCATGAGGATGATGCCGAGCGGCGGCGTCGCCTGCGGCTCGCCGGCCACCACCACCACCCCGGCCAGCGCCAGCACGATGCCGAAGATGCGCCGCGGCCCCGGCCGTTCGCCCAGCACGAAGATGCCCAGCAGCACCGCGAAGGGCACCACCAGCTGGCTGACGATGGCGGCGGTGGAGCCTTCGGCGATGGCGAAGCTCATGAACATCAGCCCGAAGCCGCCGGTGCCGAAGGTGAGCGACAGCAGCAGGATGTCGCGCAGGGCGGCGCGCGGCAGGCGCACGAAGGGCACCACCAGCAGGCCGACGGCGGCGAAGCGCAGGGCGGTGAACAGCAGCGGCGGAATCTCCGCCACGCCCCACTTGGCCGTCACGATGTTGAAGCCCCACAGCAGAACCACCGTGAGGCCGAGAAGCAGGTCACGCAAGGACACGAAAAACGTCCGCCCGGACAGGATCAAGCAGCGTTACAGGTCGGCCATCGGCCCGGCCTTGTCCAGTGACATTCAGCGGCGGGAGATGGCGCCACCGGAGGGTTATAGCCACCAAGACACCAAGTACACCAAGAGGCCGTGCAAGCCGGGGCGTCCGCCTCCGGCAGGGCGATGGCGGAGCGGCGCCTCCTTGAAGAAGTCATTCATGGGAGCGGGCTGCGCCGCCGGGCCAGGAAACAGGCGCCGCGGCGAACCCCGGCGCCCTTGGTGTACTTGGTGTCTTGGTGGCTACTCAACACCTCCACCGCCCGGAGCCTTGACCTGCCTCCGCCCCGCCGCCACCATGCCGGCACCCAGCCGGAGGAGCGCATGCAGCCGTTCGACAGCCCCGTCATCGTCGGTGACTACGAGATCCACGTGGTGGTCTCCGATCCGCCCTATTTCGAGAACTGCTACGTCGTGAAGCACGTCCCCTCCGGCGCTCAGGCGGTGGTTGATCCCGGGGATGCGGCGGGGCGGATCGCGGCGCGGCTGGCGGAGAACGGCGGTGCCGATACGGTCGATGCCATCCTGCTCACCCATGGCCACCCGGACCATGTGGCCGGCCTTGCCGCCACGGCGGAGCTGACCGGCGCGGCCGTCCTGGCGCACGAGAACGAGCGGCCGGTGCTGGAGGCGGCGGCGGAGTGGGGCAGGGCGCTGCTCGGCCGGCCGGTGGAGGTGCCGCCGGTGGCCTATCTCACCGAAACGGCTCCGCTGCGGGCGGCGGCGAGCGCCGTGACCACCATCGCCACGCCCGGCCATACGCCGGGCGGAGTGTGCTTCGTCTTCCCGGGCTTTGCCTTCACCGGCGACACGCTGTTCAAGGGCGGCGTCGGCCGCACCGACTTCCCCGGAGGCGATCAGGCGACGCTGGTCGCCTCCATCGGTCGCTTCCTGGCCGAGGTGCCGCCGGAAACCCTGCTGTTCTCCGGCCACGGCCCCTATTGGAGTGCGCGGGAGGCCCGCCGGTGGTGGACAGTCATGGCGGGGATGATGTGAGCGCCGGCCCCGATCCTCGCCGCGTGATGCTGCGGGCGGCGGCGCCGGAGGACGTGGATGCGGTGCGGGCGCTGGTGGCGCGCACCGTGCTGCACACCTACGGCCCCTTCAGCCCGTCGGTGCGGGCGGCGGCGGCGGAGCAGGGGACGGCGGCGCTGGTCGGCGCCGGGCTCGACTTCGCCGGCGCTTGGCTGGCGGTGCCGCCGGGCAACGGCCCGCCGCTCGGCGTGGTGTGGACCGGCGGCGACCTGCTGCGCGAACTGTTCATCGACCCGCCCGCCCAGGGCCGCGGCCTCGGCCGCCTGCTGCTGCATGTGGCGGAACGGGAGATCGCAGCGCGCGGCCACGCTCTGGCGCGGCTGGACGTGGCGGAGCCTAATGCAGCGGCGCGACGCTTCTACGCCGCCCGGGGCTGGCGCGAAAACGGACGGACGCTCCACGGCCGCTGGGATTTTGCCCTGATCGCGATGGTGAAAGCGCTACCCCCGGCGGGCAGGCCCGATCCAGCATGAGGGCGTAGCGGCATTCCTCGCCGTCGCCGGCCGGCCGGGTGCCGGGCAGGCGGACGAAGCCGTGCCGCTCCCAGAACCGTTGGCCCGCCAGGAAGCGGGTATCGGCCCACAACTCGATGCGGCGAGCGCCGTGGCGGCGGGCGTGCAGCACCGCCAGCGCCAGCAGGCGCATGGCCAGGCCGCTGCCGCGCAGACGCGGCAGGACGTAGAGGTGATGCAGCTCGAACGTCTCGGCGGAGTCGGTGGCCGCGATGGCGATGCAGCCGGCCAGGCCGCCCTCGTCGCCCTCCGCCACCCAGAAGCCGCCGTTGAGGGCGGCAAAGGTGCTGCCCGGCGCCCGCAACTCCTGCCGCCGGGCGCGATCCAGCGCGGCGCAGCCGGAGTATTCACCCAGCATGTGTTCGACGATCGCGGCGACCTGCCGGCCATCCGCGTCGGTGCCGTCGCGAACCTTCATGAGCCCCCTCACTCGCTTCCGCTACACCCGGCGCGCAGGGTACGGAAGAAAGACCCGCCCCACAATCCGGCTAAAAGCGATAGGAGAAGTCCAGCATCACCCCATGCTCGCCGGCATCGGGGGCGGTACCGTAGGTGAGGCCCATGCGCAGGTCGGAGGGCGGCATCAGGCCGCCGTCGCTCAACGATCCGATGGACAGGCCGATGCCGTAGGCCTCGCCGTCCAGCCCCTGCTCGATGGAGGCGGTGGCGCGCCAGTCCAGGCTGCCGCCCAGCAGGTCGAGGCCGAGCGGCTGGCCCAGCGACAGCCGGGTGCCGAGGGTGCGGCCGTGGTCGTCGGCGCTGCCGGGCAGGGTGGGGAAGGCGGTGGTCGGGCCGGAAACCGGCAGGCGGCCGTCCTGCGGCGCCTCCAGCGAGAAGATCACCGGCGGCGGCGACACGGCCGACAGCGGCAGGGCACCGGGCGGCGCCGCATCCAGCGGCAGGCCGCCGAGCAGGCGGCTGGAGTCGATCGCCGGCGAGCCGTCGTCGGCCATCGCCGGACGCGGCATCAGCAGGACCATCGCCGCCAGGGCACAGGCGGCCACCACCGCTTGCCGGACCATCGGATACCTCCACCGCTGCGCGGCTTGCTCCACTGCCGATATGGGGCGACGCAGGCGCGATTGCACGTGCGGAAATACAACGCCTGTTATGCGCGATTCGCCGCATCGCACCGGGCCGGCGCGGCATCCTCCGCCGGCGGACCCGGCCCCTGCCTCCCACCCGACGCCAGCCGGCGGGCAGCCGCTACGCCTTGCGATGCCTGCGGTTGCGCCCGCACCCCCTGCGGACGGAGGGGGCGGCGTCAAAAAAGAGTCGTAGGAGCCGTGCGGATATGGTCTCTATGCGGCGTGAATGCAGCGCAGCATGAGGACGAAAAGGCGCCAGCCGATGAGCTACACCTTTCCGTACGATCGCCTGAAACTGTCGGTGTTCGCCCTGTGCAGCGTGGTGGCCATGGCTGCCGCCGCCGGCCTGTTCCTGCTGGTGTTCATCGGCGAGGGCGAGGCGGCGCAGGTGGTGAAGGACACCACCACCGCCGACGTCGGCACCGCCTCGGCGGCGCTGTTCGGCATTCTTCTGTTCGGCGGGCTGGCCATCACGGCGGCCCGTTTTCTTTTGCGCGAAGGCCCGGTGCTGACCATCGATGAGCACGGCATTCGCGACCGCCGCTATGGCCGCCGCATCCCGTGGACGGCGGTGCGGGCGGTGCAGGCGCGCGGGCGCGGGCTGACCGCCGCCTTCGCCCTGGCGGTGGAAACGCCGCAGCAGTTCGACACCCGCCCGGCCTGGATGCGCCTGTTCGCGCGGCCGGTGGGGGCGTGGTCGCGGGGGGTGATCCTGCTCAACGTCGGCGCGCTCGCCTGCCGCAGCGAGGATGTGGCGCTCGCCATCGAGGCCTGCGGCGGCGTGCCGGTGCAGCGCAGCCTGCCGCGCGGCGGCCGCACCCTCGGCGCCCTGCGCTGACCTCTGCCGATCCCGACCCGACCCGACCCGATCCTGCCCCTGTCCTGACGGCGCCCCGGCCGTCGGCGCCATCCGCGAAAGCGAACGGCGCCGCTGGGCACAGGCTGTCCCGACCGGAGAGGGCGGGCGATCAGGCAGCCCAGGCCTGCTTGCCGCGGGCGATACGCTCCCGCGCCATGGTGTCGGCGGCGTCCTCGGGCCGCAGGCCGCGCTTTTCGGCCAGCGAGAACAGCTCCGCCGTGCGGTCCTCGATGCGGGTGACGCGGTGTTCCACCGCCTCGCGGTCCAGGCAGCGGCCGTGGCGCAGGGCCATGACGTCCAGGCTCACCTTGATCAGGCCGCCGGCATTGATGACGTAATCCGGCGCGTAGAGGATGCCGCGCTCGACCATCAGGCGGCCGGCGTCGTCGTCGCCCAGCTGGTTGTTGGCGCTGCCGGCCACCACCTTGGCCTTCAGGCGCGGCACCGTGCCGGCGTTGAGCGTGCCGCCGATGGCGCAGGGGGCGAAGATGTCGGCGGCGACGTCATAGATGGCGTCGGGCTCCACCACGGCGGCGCCGTGGGCCTGCTGCATCCTTTCCACCAGGGCGCGGTCCATGTCGGCGACGGTGATGCGGGCGCCGTCGCGCACCAGGCGCTCGATCAGCGGGCCGCCGACGTGGCCGGCACCCTGCACCGCCACATGCACGTCGGCGAGGCTGTTCTTGCCCAGGCGGTGACGGGCGGCGGCGCGCAGGCCGTGGTAGACGCCAAGGGCGGTCAGCGGCCCCGGGCTGACGCCCAGGCCGTCTTCCGGCAGGCCGGTGACATGGGGGGTGGCGCGGCGCATGGCGCGCAGGTCGTCCTCGTCCATGCCCATGTCCTCGGCGGTGGTGTAGAGGCCGCCCAGCTGGTTGATGGCCCGGCCCATGGCCAGCAGCATCTCGCGCGTCTTCTTCTTCGGGTCGCACAGGATGACCGACTTGGCACCGCCGAACGGCAGGTCGGCCATGGCCGCCTTGTAGGTCATGCCGCGCGACAGCTTCAGCACGTCGGTCAGCGCCTCGTCGTCGCTGCCGTAGGCGCGCACGCGGCAGCCGCCGATGGTGGGGCCGAGGACGGTATTGTGCACGGCGATGATGGCCTTCAGGCCACTGTCGGCGTCGCGCACGAAGACCACCCGTTCGTGATCATCGAAATGGAGGTGCTGGAATACCATGACGTTGTTCCTCCGGTCTGTTCTGAGCGCGGGGCCGCGGCGGGCCGCGCGGATCGTGCCTGTTGTTCATTTTTGTTTCCTTACAGTATATGGCAACCGCGATGCCTTGTCCTTGCGTATGGCGGGCGCCAGGGGCAAGGTGAAGGCGGTTTCATGCACGCCGGGGCGCCATCATGAAGAAATCGAGCATCGAAACGCTTGACGGGTATGACATCAAGATCCTTGCGGCCTTGCAGGAGGATGCCCGCATCTCCCACGTCGCCCTGTCGGAGCGGGTGAACCTGTCGCCGTCGCAGTGCGCCCGCCGCATCGCCCGGCTGGAGCAGGAAGGCTTCCTGCACGGCTACCACGCCCGCCTCGACCCGGCGGCGCTCGGCCTTGATGTCATCGCCCTGGTGACGGTGTCGCTGAAGGAGCACGGCGAGGCGGCGGTGCAGGCCTTCCAGACGGCGGTGCTCGACCTGCCGGAGGTGCTGGAATGCGCGCTGACCACCGGCGATGCGGATTACCTCCTGCGGGTGGCGGCGCCGGACCTGCGCAGCTTCAGCCAGATCGTCATGCACCGGCTGATGGCCCTGCCCAACGTGGGAAACCTGCGGTCCGCCATCATCCTGGACCAGATCAAGCCCCTGGCGACCCTGCCGCTGCCCCATCCCGGAGGACAGTCGGGGGCGTAATTCGCAGGATCAATGGACTGGTCTAATCCGGCTGGTATCGTGGCTCGGCAGGGCCACCCTCGCGGTTCGGCAGTGGCGTTGGCCTGCGAATGGCCTCATCATCGGTTCATGAATGGACCTTAGGGTGAACCATTTGGCACCCGTAAGCTGAGGCCAATTCCGAGCCAATTCGTCGAGTACGAGGAGTCCAGTCATGGGCAAGGCGCCTTCGGGGGCGGTCATCGGGCCCGTCAATCTCCAGGACGGGCCGGAGGCTCCGCCGCTGTACCGTCAGGTTTACCTGCACATCCGCCGCGCCATCCTGGGCGGCCAGCTGCCGGCCGGCTCGCGCCTGCCGTCGACCCGCGTGCTGGCGCAGGAACTGGGCGTGTCGCGCAACACCGTGGCGGCGGCCTTCGACCAACTCTATGCCGAAGGCTTCATCGAAGGCCGCGTCGGCTCCGGCTCCTACGTCACCGACTGCATCTGCGAGACCCTGGTCGAGGCCTGCGCCGACAACCCCAAGGCGGCGGCGCCGGTGGTGCCCGACGTCGGCGGCCCCGGCCTGTCGCGGCGCGGCGCGGTGATGGCCAATGCCCGCATCGTCGAGCAGCATGCCCGCCATGTCGGCTATTTCCGTCCCGGCTCGCCGGCGCTGGATGCCTTCCCCCATGCCCTGTGGCAGCGGCTGGTGGCCAAGCGGCTGCGGCTGCGCGAGACCGCCATCGGCAACTACGGCCCGCCGGCGGGGTATGAACCGCTGCGCCGGGCGGTGGCCGGCTACCTCGCCACCGCCCGCGGCGTCGTGTGCTCGCCCGATCAGGTGATCATCACCGCCGGCGCCCAGGCGGCGCTCGACCTCTGCGCCCGCATCCTGGCCGATCCCGGCGACAAGGCGTGGATCGAGGACCCCGGCTACCTCGGCGCCCGCGGTGCGTTCCGGGCCGCCGGCCTCGACATCGTGCCGGTGCCGGTGGACGAGGAGGGGCTCGACGTCGCCGCCGGCGAGGCGCAGGCGCCCCATGCGCGGCTGGCCTACATCACGCCGTCGCGCCAGTACCCGACCGGCCCGGTGATGAGCGTCGCCCGCCGCCTCGCCCTGCTGGACTGGGCGCGGCGCAACGATGCCTGGATCATCGAGGACGACTACGACAGCGAATACCGCTACTGCGGCCGCCCCCTGACGGCGCTGCAGGGGCTGGATGGCGGCCGCCGGGTGTTCTACATCGGCACCTTCTCCAAGGTGCTGTTCCCCGACCTGCGGCTCGGCTATCTGGTGGTGCCGGAACAGCTGGTGGGCGAGGTGGTGCGGGCCCGTGCCGTCGCCTCGGGGCCGCTGCCGGTGTTCAACCAGGCGGTGGTGGCCGACTTCATGGAGGAAGGCCACTTCACCGCCCACATCCGCCGCATGCGCTCGCTCTATGCCGAGCGGCAGGAGGCGATGGTGGAGGCCGGGCGCACCCACATGGGCGGCATGCTCGACATGCAGCCGGCCGCCGGCGGACTGCAACTGATCGGCCGGGTGCAGGGCGGGGTGTCCGACCTCGATCTGGTGGAGCGGGCCGGTGCCGCCGGCATGGCGGTGACGCCGCTGTCGCAGATGTATCTGGGTGGCACCGTCGAAAATGGCCTCATCCTCGGCTTCGCGGCGGTCGATGCGCGGGCCATGAACCTGCGCATCCGCCAGCTTGCCCAGGCCATAGAGCCGGCCTTCCGGAGCACCGTGCAGCCCATGACGCGGCGGGCAAGTGGCTCCCTTGAGAGGGTTCCTTTGGCCCTGTAGACGGGCCGTTTCCTGAGGCACGATTCCTCCCGTAACCGTGGCGATGCCGGCCTGAGCCAGTGGTGGCACAGGCCGGCAAGCCGCTGATTTACGGGAGTTTCCTTATGCCCAGACGTCTTCGCGGCGGCGCATCGGCGCCGCCGGCCGGGTCCGCGCGCCTGCGGACCGCCGGTCCTCTCTCCATTCCCATAGGCCGGGCCGGTTGGCTCCGCCGCTATGTCGCCGCCGTGGTCCGGGCCTGGTCGGTGGAGCGCACCCAGGTGCAGCTCTCCCGCCTGGATGACCGTCTGCTGGCCGACATCGGTCTCACCCGCGCCGATCTCGACGCCGGGCAGGACGGTGCCATCCGGCCGACGCAACTCCACGACGGCGGCCCGTTCGGCCGCTGAGGCGGCCATCACGGCCGCGCGCCTGACATGACGTGAGGGGGAAAGACGATCATGACCACCAGCGACACCATCACCGAGGCCGACGGCACCGTCGGCGCCTATGCCAAGACCACCCGCACCACCGGCCGGCGGCGCGACCGCATGTCCTACGACCGCGCCGCCGTCCATGCCGTGCTCGACGAGGCGCTGCTGTGCCACGTCGGCTTCGTCGACGACGAGGGCCAGCCGCACGTCATCCCCATGTCCCATTGGCGGGTGGGGGAGGCGCTCTATCTGCACGGCGGCAAGGCCAGCCGGATCATGAAGCTGCTCGCCGCCGGGGCGCCGGTGTGCGTCACTGTGACGCTGCTCGACGGGCTGGTGCTGGCGCGCTCGGCCTTCAGCCACTCGATGAACTACCGCTCGGTGGTGATCTACGGTCGCTGCACGGCGGTGGAGGACGCGGCGGAGAAGGACCGCGTGCTGGCGCCGCTGACCGACAAGATGGTGCCCGGCCGCGCCGCCGTGGCGCGGGCGCCCAATGCCAAGGAACTGGCGGCCACCACCGTGCTGGCGCTGCCGCTGGAGGAGGTTTCGCTCAAGGCCCGCACCGGCGGCGTGGCCGACGATGCCGAGGACTTGGCCTGGCCGGTGTGGGCTGGGGTGCTGCCGCTGCGCCTGACGCCGGCGGCGCCGCAGCCCGACGCCGCACTGGCGCCGGGCGTGACGGCCGGAATGCCGGCAGCGGCCGGCTGATCAGCCGGCCGGCGGAGTGGGGGCGCCTTGCTCCTGCTCCGGTGCTTCCGCCTGCGCGGCGGCTTCGGGTGCGGCGCGCGGCGTGCCGGCGCCGGTGCCGACGTTCAGCCGCTGGCCGAGGATCTCGCGCAGCAGCGCCGTCACCGGCAGGGCGCCGGGTAGCCAGCGGTTGAGGTGGTGTCCGGCCAGCGGCACCACCCGTCGCCCCTGTTCCGAGCAGGCATTGAGCCAGCCGACGGCGTCCAGGTCGCCGATCAGCTGATAGGCCTCCACTTCTTCCGGCAGCGGCGCCTGGGCGCCCAGGCTGACCACGGTGAGGCGGCGGCGGCGGCCGTTCATGTGGCGCAGGGCCTCGGCGATGACGAAGGCACCGCGGCCATGGCCCACCAGCAGGCGGATGCCGGTAGGGTCGGCCTGCAGCAGGTCGGCCAGGGTTTCCGACGGCAGCGGCTCGTCCTCGGCGCCCAGCAGCGGCGCGGCGGCGCCGAGCATGGCGCGGGTGAGGCGCAGCATCTCGTCGGCAAAGCCGAAGGCGACGCTGCCGCCCATCTCGGCGGTGGCCAGTTCCGCCATGCCGAGGCCGCGCACCAGCGCCGCCACCGGCTTTTCCACCGCATCAGCCACCGCCCGGCCGAGGGCGGCAGCGGCCAGGGCGGAGGGTCCGTCGGCCACCACCACCGTGTCGATGGCGCCGCCGCCGAAGGCTTCGGTGAAGGCGGCCGGTTCGCGCACCACCCGCAGGCCGCGGTCGGACCCGGTGGGGCCGACCACCAGCAGCACGCCGCCGGCGGTGTCGACCAGGGCCAGCGCCGCCTGTTCGTCGGGGGTCAGGCAGGTGCTGTCGCACCGCACCGCATCCAGGGCGCAGGCGCCCATGTGGACGGGGCCAAGGGCCATGCGGGCCGTGAGGCGGGCGTAGTCCTCCAGCAGGCTGCGATCCATGCGTGTCCTCCTCCGTATTGATGTGATTTTTCGATGCGGGGGAGGTAACAGCCGGCGCGGCGTTTTGTTCACCCGCCGGTGCCGATCATCACCGGCGCCGTCATGGTGAACACCACGCTGCCGCTGGCGGCATCGGCAAGCTCGCAGCGGAAGGTGACGAAGCCGCGGTCGGGGCGGCTGCGGGAGGGCTTCACCGCCTCCACCACCACCCGCGCCGCTAGCTCCTGATCCGGCCGCACCGGCGCCAGCCAGCGCAGCGAGTCGACGCCCGGCGAGCCCATGCTGGCGGTGCGGTGCAGCAGGCCGTCGACGAACAGCCGCATGAACAGCCCCGCCGTCTGCCAGCCGCTGGCGCACAGGCCCTGGAAGGCGGAGGCTGCGGCCGCCTCGTCGTCCAGGTGGAAGGGCTGCGGGTCCCACTCGGCGGCGAAGGCCTTGATGGCGGCGGCGGAAAGGGCGGCGCGGCCGAGGTCGTACTGCTGGCCGGGCTGGAAGTCGGCGAAGGTGAGCATGCGGCGGCATCCTGCTGCGGTCGGTGACGGCGTTCAGCTTAGGGCGGTGCGCGCCGCCATGGACAGGGCCACTGCAACGGGCATAGTCTGCGGGCATCATGCTGGTGGTCACGCCCAACCTGGTCCTGCCCGAGGACGAGCTGACGGAAACCTTCGTCCGCGCCTCCGGCCCCGGCGGCCAGAACGTCAACAAGGTGTCGACAGCGGTGCAGCTGCGCTTCGACGCCGCGCAGTCGCGCGTGCTGCCGCCGGCGGTGATCGACCGGCTGCTGGCGCTGGCCGGCAGCCGTGCCACCGGCGACGGCGTCATCGTCATCGACGCCCGCAGCCACCGCAGTCAGGAGCGCAATCGCGCCGATGCCCGCGAGCGGCTGGCGGAACTGATCCGCCAGGCCCTGCATGTGCCGCGCAAGCGCCGCCCGACCAAACCCACCTTGGGCTCCAAGCAGCGGCGGGTGACGGCCAAGAAGCACCGCGGCACCATCAAGGAAGGCCGCGGCCGTCCCACCCTCGACTAACGTCCAGTCACGGCGCCCTGGCGGGCAGCCATATTGTTCGCGGCTGCCTTTCGGCGGAGACTGATGCGGTCGCCAGCCGGCGGCCCGTTGTGGGGACGGTGCGGCAGGGGCGGGCGACGGGTGCGCGAGGGGGAGTCGTGTACGCTCATCGCCTGATGTCGCCGTTCCAGCTTGCCGTTGCGGTGCTGGGGCTGGGGGCTCTTTACGCGCTGGCTGCGCTGGCGGCCCTGGCCACTGCGGGAACGCCGGGCCAGGCGGTGCCCATGTGGCCGGCCGCCGGGGTGGCGCTGGGGGCGACGCTGGTTTACGGGCCGCGGCTGCTGGCGGTGCCGGTGGTCGGGCAGGGGCTGTTGGCGGTGGCCGGCGCTCCGGTATGGCTGCCGTGGGGCTTGCTGGCGACCACCGCCGGCGCCGCCGCGGCCTGGTTTGTCATGCGGCGCCTGAGCCGCAGCGCGCCGCCCTATTTCTCCATGCGTCTGGTGCTGGCCCTGCTGCTCGGCAGCCTCGCCGGCGGGGTGACGGCGGCCGGCTGCGGCGTCGGCCTGCACCTGCTGACCGGCAGCCTTGATCCCGCCGCCGCCACCGCCGCCGCCGCCAGTTGGGCGGTGGGCGATGCGGTGGGCATGATCGCCACCACGCCGCTGGTGCTGGCGGTCGCCGATCGCCGCCTGCGCCCGCGCCTGCGGCAGCGGGGGCCGGAGGCGGCGGCGCTGGCGCTGGTGACGGTGGCGGGCATCGGTGCCGTCTTCGGCGGCCTGTCGCCGGTGCCGCTGGATGCCCTGGCCTCGGCCTGGACCATCATGCCGCTGGTGATGTGGGCGGCGCTGAGGTTCGGCGTCGGCGGAGCGGCCTGCGCCGGGCTGGTGATCGGCATGGCCGCCTCCGCCCTGGCCGCCGCCGGCTTCGGCCCCATGGCGTCGGAGGCGGCCGGCGGGCTGGTGTCGCTGCAGGTGTTCGTCGGCATGGTGACGCTGACCGGCATGCTGCTGGCCGCCGGCGATGCCGCCCGCGCCGCCGCCACCGACGAGGTGCGGCGGCTGTCGAGCGCGGTGGAGCAGTCGGCCGCCAGCGTCGTCATTACCGACACCAAGGGCCGCCTCATCTACGTCAACCCGCGCTTCACGGAAACCTCCGGCTGGACCTCCGGCGAGGTGTTGGGCCGCACGCTGGAATTCCTGCGCACCGGCCGCACCTCCGACGCCGAATACGGCGACATGTGGCGAACGCTGGCGGCGGGGCAGGTGTGGCACGGCGAGTTCCTCAACCGCCGCAAGGACGGCTCGCTGTGGTGGGAGCAGGCCTCCATCGCCCCGGTGCGCGACGGCGGCGGCGAGGTCACCCATTACGTGGCGGTGAAGGAAGACATCACCGAACGCAAGGAAAGCGAGCGCCGACTGGCGGTGATGGTGGAGGAACTGACCCGCTCCAACCGCGAGCTGCAGCATTTCGCCTCGCTGGCCGCCCACGACCTGCAGGAGCCGCTGCGCGCCATCAGCGGCTTCGCCCAGCTGCTGCGCAAGCGCTACGGCGACCGGCTGGATGCGGAGGCCGACAGCTACATCGGCTTCATGGTCGACGGCACCGAGCACATGAAGGCCATGTTCCGCGACCTCATGGACTACAGCCAGGTCGACGCGGCGCCGGCGCGGCCGGTGGCGGTGGACCTCGCCGAGCTGGTGGCGCGGGTGCGGGAGGCGCTGGAGGCCGACATCGCCGCCGCCGGGGCGGAGGTGATCCTGGGGCCGCTGCCGGTGGTGATGGGCCACCGCCGGCAGCTGGAAATGGTGTTCGGGCACCTCATCAGCAACGCCCTGAAGTTCCGCCACCCGGAACGCCGGCCGCGGGTCATCATTGGCGCCGCCCGCCGCGGCGCCATGTGGGAGGTGCACGTGCTCGACAACGGCATCGGCATCGCTCCCGACCTGCTGAAAAGCCTGTTCGTGCTGTTCCGCCGCCTGCACACGCGGGAACATTACGGCGGCACCGGCATCGGCCTCGCCATCAGCCGCCGTATCGTGGAGCGCCACGGCGGCCGCATCTGGGCGGAAAGCGACGGCGAGACGGGAACCGCCATCCGCTTCACGCTGCCGCTTGTGGAGACGGCGCGCCCGGCGCACCATGGGGGCCGTGAGTCGCGCGTCGCCCTGGAGGATCAATCCGTATGACCATGACGCTGCCCATCTCCCGCGCTGTCGTCCTGCTGGTGGAGGACAACGAGGCGGACGCGCGCCTGACCCGGGAGGCCTTCACCGAGATCGGGCGGCCGCTGACCATGGAATGGGTCCGCGACGGCGACGAGGCGCTGGCCTACCTGCGGCGGCATCCGCCCTACCAGGCGGCGCCGCGGCCGCATCTGGTGCTGCTCGACCTCAACATGCCGCGCCGCGACGGCCGCGCCACCCTGGCGGCGATCAAGTCCGACCCGGTGCTGCGGGAAATTCCGGTGGTGGTGCTGACCACGTCGGAGAACGAACGCGACGTGCGCGAGAGCTATCAGTCCTACGCCAACGCCTATGTCACCAAGCCGGTGGACATGGACGACCTGACCAAGAAGATGGCCGCCCTGCTGGATTTCTGGCTGTCGGATGTCGCCCACGTTCCGCCGGTGGCGGAAGACTAGGCCCACGTTCCGCCTGTGGTGGAAGGCTGAAGCATGCAAAAAGGGGAGGCTGCGCCTGGCTGCCTCCCCCTGCATCGGTCCGTCCTGCGGGCGCTGCTGCGCCCGGGCAGATTATTCCTCGTCCGGCACCTGGTCGCCGTGCTGGGCCGGGCGGCCGAACACGGTTTCGATGGTCGGTTCGTCCATGGGCACGGGACGCGCCACCGGGTCTTCGGCGCCGTACTCGTGGGTTTCGCCGTAGGACGGTTCCGGCGTGTCCTGCACCGGCATGGCGCGGCGGCGCGGGGCGGCCAGGATCAGCGCCTTTTCCAGGTCAGCTTCGGTGCACAGGCCGAGGGTCACCGGGTTGCGCGGCTTGATGGCGGCGGAATTCCAGTGGGAGCGGTCGCGCACCGAGTTGATGGTCGGCTTGGTGGTGCCGATCAGCTTGCACAGCTGGGCGTCCGACAGTTCCGGGTGGTGCTTCAGCAGCCAGGCGATGGCGTCCGGCCGGTCGTGGCGCTTCGACACCGGGGTGTAGCGGGCGCCCTTGGACCGCTGCTGCGGCGTCGGGATATCGGAAACCTTGAGGCGGAGCTTGTAGTTCTGGTTGCTTTCGCCGCGCGCGATCTCGTCGCGGGTCAGCTGGCCATTGTCCACCGGATCGGCGCCGACGATGCCGGTCGCGACCTCGCCGTCGGCGATCGCCTGAACCTCCAGCTCGTGCATGCCGCAGAATTCGGCGATCTGCTCGAACGTGAGGGCCGTGTTTTCCACCAGCCAGACGGCCGTTGCCTTCGGCATGAGAGGCAGCGCCATGTATCTTCCTTCCGAATCGTTCCGAGTCACTGAAAACGGACTGTTCCTTTACGGTATTCCGCAGCGAGAATCAAACGCCATACACGGCCTTCGGGTCGGCCGGATGGACGTCGAGCACAAGCTTCCCGATATGCGCGGAGCTTTCCATCAGGTGGTGCGCCGCCGCCGCTTCGGCAAGGGGAAATACCTTGTGGATCACCGGCTTGATCACGCCCTGATCGAGCAGCGGCCACACCTTGTCGCGCAGCTCGGCGGCGATGGCGGCCTTGTCGTCGTTGGCGCGCGAGCGCAGGACGGAGCCGGTGAAGGTCAGGCGCTTCAGCATCATCGGCATCAGGTCCACCTGCACCTTCGATCCCTGCAGGAAGGCGATGGACACATGCCGCCCGCCAGGGGCCATGGCCTTCATGTCGCGCTGGATGTAGTCGCCGCCCACCATGTCGAGGATGACGTCGACGCCCTTGCCGGTCTTCGCCCGCACCACCTCGACATAATCCTCGCTGCGGTAGTCGATGGCGACGTCGGCGCCGAGGTCGCGGCAGGCCTGGCACTTGTCCGGCGATCCGGCGGTGGCGAAGACGGTGGCGCCGAAGGCCTTGGCCAGCTGGATGGCGGTGGTGCCGATGCCGCTGGTGCCGCCGTGGACCAGGAAGGTCTCGCCGGCCTGCAGGCCGCCGCGCTGGAACACGTTGTGCCAGACGGTGAAGAAGGTCTCCGGCAGGGCGGCCGCCTGGATGACGTCGAACCCCTGCGGGATGGGCAGGCACAGGCGGGCATCGGTGACGGCGTAGTCGGCATAGCCGCCGCCCGACAGCAGGGCGCAGACCATGTCGCCGGGGGCGACGGCGGTCACCCCTTCGGCCACCGCCTCCACCACGCCGGCCACTTCCAGCCCCGGAATGTCCGACGCCCCCGGCGGCGGCGGATAGACCCCCTGGCGCTGCAGCACGTCCGGCCGGTTGACGCCGGCGGCGGCGACGCGGATCAGCACCTCGCCGGCGCGCGGGCCGGGCAGCGGCCGGGTGGCCGGCACCAGCACATCGGGGCCGCCGGCTTCGCGGATTTCCACGCAGCTCATGGTCGGGGCCATGGTGTCTCCTTTCGCGGTGGCGTCGTTTGTTCCCTGTCGGGGCTTCTTGTCTGGTAGTGTTTCGGACCCCAGGTGTGCAAGCGCCAATCGCATGACGGAGGCACCATGGCACTGAATGACGACGAGCTGGAACCGCGCCGGCCCATCCTTGCCCCGCGCGACCTGGAGATCATGTCGATCGAAAGCCTGCAGGAGTACATCGGCGACCTGGAGGCGGAAATCGCCCGCGTGCACGAGGTGATCGCCCGCAAGCAGATCGCCCGCCAGGGCGCCGAAAGCTTCTTCCGCAAGAAATGATCCGCCATCAGAGAGGGAGGTTCTGACGTGTTGAACGGAAAGACGGCCGTCGTCACCGGCTCCACCAGCGGCATCGGCCTCGCCATCGCCCGCGTGCTGGCCCGCCAGGGGGCCAACGTGGTGCTGAACGGCTTCGGCGACCCGGCGGAGATCGAGGCCACCCGCGGCGCCCTGGAGCAGGAATGCGGCGTGCGCGTCGGCTTCCAGGCGGCCGACCTGTCGCGCGCCGACGAAGCGGCGGCGCTGGTGCAGCGGTCGGTGGAAGAATTCGGCGCGGTCGACATCCTGGTCAACAACGCTGGCATCCAGTTCACCGCTCCCACCCAGGACTTCCCGGTGGAGAAGTGGGACGCCATCATCGCGGTCAACCTGAGCGCCGCCTTTCACACCATCCGCGCCGCCCTGCCGGGCATGCAGGCCCGCAACTGGGGCCGCATCATCAACGTCGCCTCCGCCCACGGGCTGGTGGCGAGCATCGACAAGTCGGCCTACGTGGCCGCCAAGCACGGCATCGTCGGCCTGACCAAGGTGGTGGCGCTGGAAAACGCCCAGCGCCGCATCACCTGCAACGCCATCTGCCCCGGCTGGGTGCGCACGCCGCTGGTGCAGGCGCAGATCGAAAAGCGCGCCGCCGCCATCGGCGGCAGCGAGGAGGAAGGCGCCCGCGCCCTGCTGAGCGAGAAGCAGCCGTCGCAGCGCTTCGTCATGCCGGAAAACCTGGGAGCGCTGGCCGCCTTCCTGTGTTCGGAAGCGGCGGACGGCATCACCGGCACCGCCCTGCCCATGGACGGCGGCTGGACGGCGCAGTAAGGCCGCCGCACCGTCGCCCGTAAACGCGACCGGCGCAGGAGGGGAGCCTCCTGCGCCGGTTTTGTGTTGCTACGGCGGGGTTCAGGCAGCCTGCGACGACCCGCCGGGCGCCGGCTGATGCTCGATGGCGCGCGGCTCCGACCGCTGGATGGCGATGCGGCGGGGCTTCTTCTCCTCCGGCACCTCGCGCTGCAGGTCCACGTGCAGCAGGCCGTTCACCAGCCGGGCGCCGCGCACCTTGATGTGATCGGCCAGTTCGAAGCGGCGCTCGAAGGCGCGGGTGGCGATGCCACGGTGGAGGAACCGGCGCTGCGGCGCCTCGCCGCCGGCCTGTGCGGCGGCGGCGGTGGCGGACGTGGCGGCGCCGTCCTCCGCCGGGCGGTCGATGCGGCCGGCGATCAGCAGGGTGTTGTCGTGGACGGAGACGTCAAGATCGGTCTCGGCGAAGCCGGCCACCGCCATGGTGACGCGGTAGTCGTCGTCGGACAGCTTCTCGATGTTGTAGGGCGGATAGGACAGCGCCGCGTCGTCCAGGCGGGCGGCGGCATCCAGCAGCCGGCTGACGTTGTCAAAGCCGACGGTGAACCGGTGCAGGGGCGAAAGATCGTGGGTACGCATGGCCATATCCTCCAGAAGAGCGACATGCGGCGGCGCGTCCGAAGCCCGCGCCGCGACACTGCGATGCAGACACGCCGACCGGTCCCGACATCCGGCGACCGGCGGCAAGGCAGGATCTGGGGAAGGCCCGCGCACCCGTCAAGAGGGTGGGGGAGGCGGCGCCCTCAGCCGGCGGAGGAAGGCTGGGCGCAGGCGGCCGCCGGCGCCGGCACCGGCCGCAGCACCGGCTCCGGCGTGGCCGGGGCAGCGGGGGCGGCCGGGGTGGGAGCGGCAGCGGCGGCATCCGGCTCGCCCGGTTCGGCGGCCTGCGGCTCGCTCCACGCCACTTCCCAGCCGTCGACGGCATCGCGCACGCCCTTCAGCTGCAGCGCGCCGAGCGGGCGGAAGACGAAGGGCTTGCCGGCGCACAGGTCGCGCACGATGCCGGAACAGACGATCTGCTCCTCGCCCGCCTGGGCGCACAGGCGCGAGGCCAGCTGCACCGTGGCGCCGAAGTAGTCGTTTTCCTCGGCGATGGGCTCGCCCGAGTTGAGGCCGACCCGCAGCTTGATGGGCAGGTCGGGGCGGCTGGCGTTGTGCAGGGCGATGCCGCGCTGGATTTCCACCGCCGCCGACACCGCATTGGCGGTGACCGGGAAGGTGGCCATGATGCCGTCGCCGGTATGCTTCACTTCCCGCCCGTCGAAGCGGGCGAGGGCGGAGCGGACGATGGCGTTGTGGGCCCGCACCGCCTCCTGCGCGCCTTCGTCGCCGAGCGTGTGGGTGAGATCGGTGGAGCCCACCATGTCGGTGAACACGATGGTGATCATGGTCGGCGCCGCCGCCTTGGTGGCGGGGCTGTTCCAGTCGTGCATCACGCTGCCGAGGTCGGCGAAGGCATCGTTGGCCTTGCCCAGCCACTGCTCCATCGCCCGCTGGCCGGCATGGGCCATGGCGACATAGCGCGGCTCCAGCAGGTATTCCTCCAGCTTGTCGACGAAGGAGCGGGCGAGTGCCGGTTTGGTGCCGATCACCTCGATGGTTTCGCGCAGCAGTTCCAGGCGGCGGTCCTGGCGGCTGCGGTCGCACAGCACGCGGGCGGCGCCGGCCAGATAGAGGTTGACGCCGAACTTGTTGAAGGCATCCAGCTGCGGGTGGGTGCTGCGCAGCACGCGCACCGCCGCGCCCAGGAACTTCATCATGCGGGCGCGATCCTGCTCGTACTTCAGGGTTTCGGCGTCCGGTTCCGGCTCGTCGCGTTCCTGCGCCTGGGCTTCGGCGGCGGCGGCCTTCTTCTTTTCCTCGGCGTCCTTGCGGGCCTTTTCCTCGGCCTGGGCGGCCTTGGTCTCTTCCGTCAGCTTCTTCAGCGCCTCGCGCGTTTCGGCGGCGGCGCGGGCAGCGGCTTCCGCCTGTTCCTTCTGGCGGGCCTCCAGCTCCGGGTCCTGGTGGCCGGGGGCGTCGGCGGCCTGCTGCTGGCGCTTGTCGGCTTCCGCCTTTGCGGCGGCGGCCTCCTGGTCGGCCTTGGACTTGCGCTTGGCGTCGCGCTCCTTGTCGGCGGCGGCGGCGGCGCGGGCGGCTTCCTCGGGGTCGTCGTCGGACTCCGGTTTGTCGCTGAAGCCGTCGAGCGGCACATAGGCCATCACCAGCGGAATGGCCGACAGCAGGAACAGCGCCACGAACACCAGGAACAGCAAGCTCGACAGGCTGGTGCCGATGCTGATGCCCATGCCGGCCAGCTGGCCGACGAACAGCGAGGCGAGCCCGGTGCCGAGCACGGCGATGATGAGCGAACTGACCATCACCATGGACAGGCGCAGCACGAAGCCGCGGGCGGACGGCTTGGGCGGCGTCACCGGTCCGGCGGGCCATATGCCGGCCCCGCCTCCGCCGCCCACCAGGGCGCCGGGCGCCGACGACCGCGCGGCGGCGGCGCGGGCCTCCGCCTGCGCCTTGCGGGCGCGCGGGCTGATGAAGGCGACCGCTTCCTCGCTGGTGTTGCTTTCGGGGTACCAGGTTTCGCGGGTGACCTTGGTCGGCTTGCCGGTCTGGCTTTCGACGTTGACCGCCTCGTCGATGGCCTTGTTGCGCTCGTCACCGGGGAAGCGCGCATAGAGCGACCACTCCCGGCCTTCGAGAACATAGACCTCGTAGTTGACGATCGCCGGCATGCTGCCTGATCCATCTCGATGCGCCGGGGCGAGTTCTACCCAGGCGTGGGTTCGGTATCCGAGTTCGTGGCGTATTTATGGGGTGCCGTGACCAAATGTACAATGATCGTGATCACACGGCTATCGGTACTCCCGCCGATGCAAAAAGCCCGTTCTCCGTGCGGGAGAACGGGCTTTTTGCAACAGGCCACGGCGGCGCCCGGCGGGACGCCGCGAAGACTGGCGAGTCTTCAGACCTTGAGGCCGAAGCTGGCGAAGCGCTTGTTGAACTTCGCAAGCTGACCGCCGCTGTCGACCAGACGGTGCACGCCGGTCCAGGCCGGGTGGGACTTCGGGTCGATGTCCAGGCGCAGGGTCTCGCCCTTCATGGTCGAGCGAGTCTTGAACTCGGTACCATCGGTCATGATGACCGTGATCTCGTGGTAGTCGGGGTGGATGTCGTTCTTCATGTCCGCCTCGTCCGGAAAAGAGCGCGTTGTATAGCTCACCGCGTCCCCCCGTTCAAGGGCGACGGCGACAAAAACCGCGCGGCGTGCTGGTTGGCCCCTGTTTACCGCTGATCGAGCTTCAGTTCAATGCGGCGATTGCGGGCGAAGGCCTCTTCCGTCGTCCCGTTCACCAGCGGCTGATGCTCGCCGAAACCGGCGGCGGCCAGCCGGTGCGGCGGCACCCCCTGGGAAACCAGGAACTGCACCACCGTGATGGCGCGCGCCGCCGACAGCGCCCAGTTGTTCTGGAACTCGGCGGTGCGGATGGGACGCAGGTCGGTGTGGCCGTCGACGCGGAGAATCCAGTCGATGTCGTCGGGGATCTCGTCGCTCAGTTCCTTGATCGCCGCCGCCAGCTTGCCCAACTCGTCCTCGCCCGCCAGCCCGAGGGTGGCGGAGGCGGAGCCGAACAGGATTTCCGACTGGAACACGAAGCGGTCGCCCTCGATGCGGATGCCGGCCCGGTCGCCCAGGATTTCCCGCAGGCGGCCGAAGAACTCCGACCGGTAGCGCTGCAGTTCCTGCACCTTGCTCGCCAGCGCCTGGTTGAGCCGGCGGCCGAGGTCGGCGATCTGCACTTCCTGCTCGCGGCTGAGGGTTTCCGAGGCTTCCAGGGCGGCGTTCAGGCGCGCCAGTTCCTGCCGCAGGGCATCCAGCTGCTGCTCCAGCAGGGCGGCGTGGGCGCGCGCCTCCATGGACATCTGCTGTTCGCCGGCCAGCTGCTGGTCGCGTTCCTCCAGCCGCCCGGCCAGTTCCTGCACCTGGCGGTCGAGATCGGCCTTGAGCGCCTCCAGCGCCTTGATGTCCTGCTGCAGGGTGGCGATGATGTCCAGCTGTTCCCGCACCTTGTCGCGGTCGGCCTCGCCGGCCCGCTGGGCCTCGGTCAGCTGCTGGTCGAGGCGGGCGGTTTCCTGCGCCGTCTGCCGCAGGGTCGCCTCCAGGTTCTCCACCTGGGCGTTGGCGGCGGTCAGCTGGGCAGTCAGCTGGGCGACGCTGAGGCGCATCTCGTCGTTGGCGTCGCGCTCGATGGCCAGCAGGTCGGTCAGTTCCGCCACCTGCCGGCTGAGGCGTTCCAGCGCCGCTTCGCGCCCGGACAGCATCTGGCCGAGGAAGAACTGCGCCAGCACGAACACCATCAGCACGAAGATGATGATGATCAGCAGCTGCGCCAGGGCGTCGACGAAGCCCGGCCAGTGATCCTGGCTGCGGCGATTGCGGCGACGGGAGGAAAGGGCCATGCGGCGGCGTCCTCAGCAGGCTGGAACAGGGCAGGGGGCGGCGGCGGCCGGGATCACGACGACCGCTGATCCGGCTCCTCCGCCAGGGCGGCGATGGTGCGGGCCAGCAGCTTGATCTCGCTGCGCACTTCCTTGACGGTGTATTCGCGGCCGCGGGCCAGTTCGTCCACCACCCGCTGCAGCGCCACGTCGACGTTGCGCAGGTGGCTGCGGCTGGCGTCGTCCATGCCGAAGCCGCCGGTGGCCGCGGCCTCCGCCAGACGCTGCAGCAGCGGCCGCAGGTCCTGCTGGCTTTCGGCCATGCGCAGCAGCAGGGTCTGTTCCGTGCGCATCTGGTCGGTCAGGGTGGTCAGCCGGTCGGTCAGGTCGCGCAGGTGGGCGTTGGCGCCGACGCGGGCTTCTTCCGTGCGGGCGACGATGTGCTGCAGTTCCTGCAGCGACTCGGCGGTCTGCTCCAGCAGGGCCTGGATGTAGACCGGCACCGAGGTGTCCGAGCCCTCGATGGCGCCGCCGCCGCCGCCGACCTTGGTGACGCCCGACAGCCAGTCCTCCAGGTCGTTGAAGAAGGCGTTCTGCGCCTGCCCGGCCTGCAGGTCCAGGAACCCCAGGATCAGCGAGCCGCCCAGACCGAACAGCGACGAGCTGAACGAGGTACCCATGCCCTGCAGCGGCTGTTCCAGCCCCTGCTTCAGGTTGTCGAACACCGACTGCATGTCGGCGCCGCCGCCGATGGACAGGCCGCGGATGACATCGCCGACCGAGCCGATGGTCTGCATCAGCCCCCAGAAGGTGCCGAGCAGGCCGAGGAAGATGGACAGGCCGATGAAGTAGCGGCTGATCTCGCGGCTTTCGTCCAGGCGCGAGGCGATGCCGTCCAGCAGCGACCGCATGGCCGGCGCCGACAGCGAGAACCGCCCCTGGCGATCCCGCGAGCCCTGGCCGAGCATGGTCGCCATGGGGGCCAGCAGGCGCGGCGCATCGCCCGAGGCGACGACCGTGCGGTTCTGGCGGAAGTCGTCGATCCAGGCGGCTTCCGGTCCCAGCATCACCACCTGGCGGATGTTGAGGCCGATGCCCACCAGCAGCACGCCGAGGATCAGGCCGTTCAGGGCCGGATTGGCCATGAAGGCATCGAACAGCGGTGCCGCCATCAGCGCCGCCACGGCAAGCACGACGGCGAGGAAGATGGCGATGCGGACCAGATAGCGTCTGGGTCGAACCATGGATGCTCTGACCTTCCTTCGACGGGCGGCGCCGGTGCGGCCGGCGGCCCCGCGGGGGGAGTGGTGGGCCGAAGCGCCCTTCAGCGCTCCAGCACGATCACGTCGACGCGGTCTGCCGACCCGTCGGGAACCTTGTTGCCCAGGGCCCGCACCTCGATGCGGGTGGGGGTGAGGCCGGCCTCCACCAGCCGCGCCCGGATGGCGAGCGCACGGGCCAGGGACAGGCGGCGGCTCTGGCTTTCTTCCTCCGGCGCGCCGGGGGCGTAGGCGTTGAGGCGCACCCTGGCGGCGGGAGTGGCCCCCAGCTGCGCCGTCAGCCCGGCCACCAGGCTGCCGATATCCTGCGCCGGCTCCGGCTGCCCCGGGGTGAAGGCGATGGTGGAGATCGCCTCCGCCGTGGTCGGCAGGGCGGCCTGCTGCGGCGCGGCCGCCGGCGCCACAGTCGGCGGGGATTGTGGCGGCGGCGCGGCGATCAACGCCACCGGGGCCGCTTCGGCTGCGGCCGGCGGCGGGGAGGGTGGATCCGCGGCGGCGGCCGGCGGCTCGACCGTCGTCACCGGGCGGGTGATGAGGATGGCCTCCGTCGGCTCCGGCGCGGCGGGCACCAGCGGAGTCGGCGCCGCCGTCGGCTGCGGCTCGACCGGGGCCGGGG
>NZ_BAAAEP010000016.1:0-80225 GCF_039523075.1 Caenispirillum bisanense | reverse complement strand
TCACGATGCGGCAGAGCGCGCTTCGTCAACAGGTGGGGGAGGAGACCCGCTTACCGAACATCCGCATCAACGTCAGCTTTTCTCGCCGGCTCTTGCTCTCGTTGCCGGCCAGCATCGCCTCCAGCGGCGCGACGAACTCACCGAGCTTCGGCAGCGGCTGGCGACCCCGCTCGTAGCTGAACGCCGTCTCGCCGCCCCGCAGGATCTTGCGGACGGTATTCCGCGACAGCCCCCGGGCGCGGGCGATTTCCTTGATGCTCTTCTTGTGAACGTGATGGTCCCGACGGACCTTGGCGATCGTCTCCACGACAAGCATTCCCCTGGTGGTCCTCGATGTCCTCGACATCGAGCAGTGTCACAATCACCAGCCGGACCAGGGGGTCATTTTTCCACGCCGATCAGGCCGGTGCAGGGGTCAAAATTCCACGCCGTTTTCCACGCACGTGCTGCCAGTGCTCGGCGGGGAAGTCGTAGAAGGCCAGCAGGACCACGCGGTCCTTCATCAGGCAGCCGACGGCCTGGGGGTACTTTGCGCCGTACTTCGCCTCGAAGGTGTCCATGGCCGCCTCGGCTTCGGCGCGGCCGTCGGCCATCCAGATCGCGTGGAGGTCCTCCTTGGCCGCCTTCTGGCGTGATTCCGGCAGCTTGTTGAGGACGTTCGCTGTCTTGTGCACCCAGCAGCGCTGGTGGCGGGCGCCGGAATAGACCTCGTTGAGCGCCTTCCAGAAGGCAAGCGCACCATCCCCGACGGCCAGTTTTGGTCCCCGGGCCAGACCGCGCCCCTTGATGTCGTTCAGCAGTTCCCGCCAGCTCTGGGCGCTCTCGCGGAAACCGGCCTGGAAGCCGACCAACTCCTTGCGGCCCTCCGGCGTGGCGCCGATGATGACGAGGATGCATTGCTTCTCGTCCTCCAGCCGACCCTGGAGGTAGACGCCGTCGGCCCAGATGTAGACGTACTGCCGGACCGTCAGGTCACGTTTGCGCCAGCGGTCGTATTCGGCCCGCCATTCCGCCTTCAGGCGGCCGATCACCTGCGGCGACAGGCCGGGCGCCTCCTTGCCAAGCAACGCCTCCAGGGCGTCCTGGAAATCGCCGCTCGACAAGCCGCGCAGATAGAGCGTCGGCAGGACGGCGTCGATGGACCGCGTGCGCCGGGCGAACCGGGGCAGGATGGCGGAAGTGAAGCGGATGCGGTCTTCTCCCTCAGCGCCGCGGTCGCGCACCTTCGGCCGTCGCACGGCAACGCGACCGATGCCCGTCAGGATCTCGCGCTCCGGGCCGTGGCCGTGACGGACCAGGCGGCGACGGCCGTCGCCCGTCGTCAGGTGTTCATGCTCGGCAAGCATGGCGGCGACCTCGGCCTCTACGGCTTGCGCCAGAAGCTGGCGCGCCCCGGCACGCAGGATCTCGGTCAGCGGGTCGTCATTTCCCCTGGCTGGCGCAGGGCGACAACGGTATCGTCGGTCATGGCGTATCACTCCCTTGCTGAGATGTGGAAGGCTTTGAACACCTCCACGATACGCCACCCCCTTCTCTGCTCATCGCTCAGTTTCGGTCATAGCTCCCCACGCCGTGGTCGATGAGCATGGCTTGCCGGTGCGGCTGACGCTGACGCCGGGCCAAGCCTCCGACAAGGGCGCAGCACCGGCGCTGCTGAGCGGCCTGCCGCCCGCCGAGGCGGTGGTCGGCGACCGCGGCTATGACTGGAACTACCTGATCGAAATCATCGCGTCTCGTGGCGGCCGTGCCGGGATCCCCACGTAGCGGGACCGCAAGGTCCAACGCAGCGTCGAGCCGGCGCTGTATCGCCGTCACAATCTCATCGAGCGCTTCTTCAACAAGCTCAAGCACTTCAGGCGGATCGACACCCGCTTCGACAAACTCGCCAGGAACTTCCTGGCCGCCGTCATGCTGACATCGACCCGCCTATGGATCAGGGCTTATGAGTCCAGAACCTAGGCCTTCAGCCGCTCGACCTCGCCGCACTACCCTTAGGGGAACAAGGATAGGTTAAAAAAAGGCCGCGCACGAAGCGCGGCCCAAGTCTAGGGAGGAAACGTCCAAGAAAGGCAGACGATTGGACTGTCCGAGGACCGTCCGGTTGCTGCGATGCAAAAACTACCGCGGCGGGGTCGTCGGCGCAAGCCTAAAAAATAGGCACGTCCATAAAATGGTCACCCAACGCCCGCCGCACGGCGGGAAGATGTTGATTTTTAAGCATGATTTCCACCCTGCGTTTGATACGCACCGCCATGCGGCCGCCGCATGCCCGGTTGGCGCGATGGTTGCATCACCTCGACGTGACCCCGTTCCCGCGCTACTTAACGCGCTGCTGCTGCCCTGGCCCGGACCCCATGACCGCTCGCCCGCCCGCCCCTGTTGCCGTTGTCGTGCTCGCCCTTGTGGCGCTGCTGGTGCTGGCGGTTGCCCCGGCGGCGCCGCCCGCCGCCAATCCGAACCCGACTGCGGCGGCCGAGCCGGCGCCCGATCTGTGCCGCGCCGCCACCCAGCGGGAAGAGCGGTTGCGGACCATGCCGCCCAACCTGCTCACCGCCATCTCGCTGGTCGAATCCGGCCGCTGGGACAAGACCCGCCGGGCAAGAGTTGCCTGGCCGTGGACGGTCATGGCCGAAGGCATCGGCCGCTACCTGCCCAGCAAGCAGGAGGCCATCGCCGAGGTGCGCAAACTGAAGGCCAAGGGCGTGCGCAACATCGACGTCGGCTGCATGCAGGTGAACCTGCACTGGCACGGCGAGGCCTTCGACAGCCTGGAAGAGGCCTTCGACCCCCGCGCCAACGCCGCCTATGCCGCCGAGTTCCTGTCCAACCTCTACAACGAGACCCGCAACTGGGACACCGCCGCCGCCTATTACCACTCGCGCACGCCGGAGCGGGCGCAGTACTACAGCGGCAAGGTGCGGGTGGCGCTGGCCGAGTTGCAGGGTCAGCCGCCGGCGCCGGAGATCGACGAAACGCTGGTGCGCATGGCCGCCATCCGCAAGCAGATCGACGAGAAGGTGGCCGCCCTGAAGGCGCAGAACGAACTCGCCCGCCAGATCCGCGAGGCGCAGATCGCCACCGCCCGCCACTTCGCCGCCACCTGGCGCGAACGCCGCATGCAGGAATACAAGGAACGGCAGATCGAGCAGGAAGTGGACGCCATCCTCAACCGCATGTGACGGCTCAGTCGAAGCCGCCTTCCACCAGCATGTCGCGGCCGAGGTCGCGCACCGAACGGCGACCGGCCAGGCCCAGGGTGAGATCGAGGTCGGCCAGCAGGGTGTCGATCACCGCCCGCACCCCGGCCTCGCCGTCCAACGCCAGGCCATAGACGTAGGGGCGGCCGATCAGCACGGCGGCGGCCCCCAGGCACAGGGCCTTGAGGATGTCGGCGCCGGTGCGCACGCCGCTGTCGAACAGCACCGGCACCCGGTCGTCGGCCGCCGCCACCACCGCCGGCAGGGCGTCCAGCGCCGCCACCGCGCCGTCCACCTGACGGCCGCCGTGGTTGGAGACGATGAGCCCGTCGATGCCGAGGTCGATGGCGCGGCGGGCGTCGGCCGGGTGCAGCACTCCCTTCAGCAGGATCGGCAGGCCGGTCCAGCGGCGCAGACGGGGGATGTCGTCCCAGGTCAGGTCGGGGCGGCTGTAGAGGGCGATGAACCGCCGCACCGCCGCCAGCAGCTCGCCCGAGCCCAGGGCCGCCAGCCGCGAGCCCGGCCACGCCCGCAGCAGCTCCAGCGCCGACCGCAGCAGCGCCGGCGTCAGCGGTGGCCGCAGGCCGCTGTCGTCGAAGGGCAGGCGGCGGAACACCGGATCGCTGACGTAGTTGGCAATGCCGCGGGCGCGCAGGAACGGCAGGTAGCCGAGGTCGAGGTCGCGCGGCCGCCAGCCCAGCAGGGTGGTGTCCAGCGTCACCACGATGGCCTCGTAGCCCGCCGCCTCGGCCCGGCGAACGAAGCTCTCCACCAGGTCGTCGGCCACCGCCCAGTACAGCTGGAACCACCGCGGCGCACCGGCGCCGGCGGGGGCGGCGATGGCTTCCAGCGGCCGCGACGACTGGCTGGAGGCGATGAAGGGAATGACGGCCGCCGCCGCCGCCCGCCCCGCCCCTCGCCCCCGCCACGTCGGCGCCGCGGTGGGCGAGGTCGAGCACGCCGATGGGCGCCAGCAGCAGCGGCGCCGGCACGGCGAGGCCGAACAGGGTGATGCCGAGGTCGCGCTCCGCCACGTCGCGCAGCACCCGCGGCATGATGCGCCAGCGGTCGAAGGCGGCGCGGTTGGCGGCCATGGTGCGCTCCAGCCCCGCCCCGCCGGCGATGTAGGCGCCGGCCTGCGGGCTGAGGGCGGCCAGCGCCCGCCGTTCCAGCTCGGCGGCATCGGCCGGCACCCGCGCCCGCCGGCCGGCCATGCCGTCCAGGAACAGGGCGGTCTGGCGACGGCGGCCGGGAGAGGGCGTCATGCGCGGCTCCGGTGCAGGGTCGGGGGCGGGGGCTGGTCCATGCTCCCTGTTGTGGGGTCGCGCCTGACCAGGATCAAGGCAACCCTTGCCCGCCGGCCGCACCCTTCCCCATATTCGCGCCGGCACCAGCCCGGCGGCCGACAGCAGCAGGAGACAGGCGATGATCACCAGACGGACGGTTGTGATGGCGGCGGCGGCGGTGGCCGTGCTGGGGGCCGGCGTGCTCGCCCTGGGCAGCGGCGGCGGCGATGCCCGCGCCGCCGACATGGAGGTGTGGAAGTCGCCGTCCTGCGGCTGCTGCGGCGGCTGGATCGACCACATGAAGGCGGAAGGCTTCAGCGTCATCGTGCATGACCTGGACGACGTCACGCCGGTGAAGGACCGCCTGGGCGTGGAGCCGGAGCTGGCCTCCTGCCACACCGCCGTCATCGACGGCTATGTCATCGAGGGACACGTGCCGGCGTCGGACGTGCGCCGCCTGCTGGCGGAACGGCCCAAGGCCACCGGCCTGACCATCCCCGGCATGCCGCAGTCGGCCCCCGGCATGGACATGCCCGGCGAGCCCTACGAGGTGCTGCTGTTCAGCCCCGGCGGCACCAGCCTGTTCAGCCGCCACGCCGGCTGACGGCGCCTATCGGCCGCCGCCGCCCTTGCCGCCCCGACCACCCTTGCCGGCGGCGAGGGTGCGGCGGACCATGGTCTCGCCCAGCTTCGCCAGCGCGTCCTTGAGGCGCGGATGCTCCACGTCGTTCAGTTGCAGCGCCAGCCGCTCGCGGTCCGGCTCGGGCAGCGGCGGCGGCTCGCCGGGGCGGGGCGGGCGCGGCGGCAGCGGCCGCTGGTGGATGCGCACGTCAGCGATGGCGGGATAGCCGTAGAAGCCGTTCACCCGCTGCACGATCTGCGGGATCAGGTGCTGCAGCTGGGTCGCCAGGGCGCCGGACGGCACCCGCAGGTGCAGGATGCCGCCGGTGCGCTCGCCCTTGGGGAACTGGATGCGCTCCGGCGCCGAGTTGGAGGCCAGGAACGAGCCGCCGACGATGGCCGCCCAGTGGAAGCAGATGTCGCCCTCCCCCAGGCCGCGCCGGCCGAGCACCGGCCGCATGAGCTTGGCGCCCAGCTGATCGATGGCGACGGGGCCGCCGCGGCGCTGGTCCGACGGCCGGATGCCGACGGAGGCGCGCGAGCGCGGCGGGCTTTTCTTCGCGTCCTCGTTCATGGCACTGTGCCCCCTTTCCTGACCCCGAGAAGTAGCCGCTTCCCATGCCGCCGTCCATGGTTCCGTCCGACGCCGCCGCCCGCCTGCTGGCGTGGTACGACCGCCACGCCCGCCGCCTGCCGTGGCGCACGCCGCCCGGCGGGCCGGCGCCCGACCCCTACCGGGTGTGGCTGTCGGAAGTGATGCTGCAGCAGACCACTGTCGCCGCCGTCATCCCCTATTTCGAGCGCTTCCTCGCCCGCTGGCCGACCGTCGACAGCCTGGCGGCGGCGCCGCTCGACGATGTGCTGGTGGAATGGGCGGGGCTTGGCTACTACGCCCGCGCCCGCAACCTGCACAAGTGCGCCCGCGCGGTGGCGGAGCAGCACGGCGGCCGCTTCCCCGACAGCGAGGACGCCCTGCGCGCCCTGCCCGGCATCGGCGCCTATACGGCGGCGGCGGTGGCGGCCATCGCCTTCGGGCGGCGGGCGACGGTGGTCGACGGCAATGTGGAGCGGGTGATGGCGCGGCTGTTCGCGGTCATCGATCCGCTGCCCGGCAGCAAGGCGGAGCTGAAGCGGCTGGCCGACACCCTCACCCCCGCCGACCGCTGCGGCGACTATGCCCAGGCGGTGATGGACCTGGGGGCGACCATCTGCACCCCGCGCAGCCCGTCGTGCCTCGCCTGTCCGTGGCAGGCCGGCTGCCGCGCCCGGCTGGAAGGCATCGCGGAGTCGCTGCCGCGCAAGGAGCGCAAGGCCGACAAGCCGGTGCGCCGCGGCGTCGCCTTCTGGCTGCGCGACGACAGCGGCCGGGTGCTGCTGCGGCGGCGGCCGGAGGACGGATTGCTCGGCGGCATGACGGAAGTGCCCTCCACCCCCTGGCGGGAAGGGCCGCCGTGGCTGCCCGACGACGCCCTGGCGCACGCGCCACTGCCCGGCATCGGCTGGCAGCCGTTGCCCGGCGTGGTGCGCCACACCTTCACCCATTTCCATCTGGAACTGGCGGTGGTCGCCGGCCTGACGCCGGGCGCGGGGCCGCAGGCGAGCGCCGACGGCCGCTGGGTGGCGCTGCCGGCCCTGGGCGGCGAGGCGCTGCCGACGGTCATGCGCAAGGTGGTGACGGCGGCGGTGGCCGGGGTCGCTACGCGGCGCGGCCCTTGAGGGCGGCCTTCACGCGATCACGATCACCGGCGTCCTCGAACACCAGCAGCAGGTCCTTGCGGCCCTTTTCCACATCGATGCCGTCCAGGCGGATTTCGTAACGGCTCTGGCAGAGGCGTTCGAGCCAGCTCTCCACCGAGTCGGTGGGGCGGCTCGTCGAGAATTTCAGACCGAAACGCACGGCTATGATCCTCGGGAAGAGTCAGTGTTTCCGGTTCGTTGGGCGGTACGGCCAGATATATCCCGAGAAAGGGGGTCTAGAATAGCCCTTTCGTCATAGATCTTTCGGAGCAGAAACCTCCTTTCGTCGCCCTCCGGCGGGATGCTCGATTGTTTCTCAACATATTGAAACACTTGACTAAAGCTACCGCGGCGCAGCGACGAATCGGCATGGACCGTCGGACGTGAAGTGTTACAATCTCTCGTGGACCTGAAGACCAAGATGTCCAAGGGAGGCCCGCCATGTTGACCCTCCAGGATTGCCTCGCCCTCAGCGAGCTGACACCCGAAGAACTGATGATCATCGCCAAGCACGAACACCTGCCCGACATCGTGGCGGTGGAAAAGGGCTATGCCTTCCTGCAGAAGGAATGGGGCAACCCGGCGCTGCGGCAGATGGTGATGGATGAGTTGACGGACGCCATGCAGCACGGCCAGCGCGAAGCTGCGCTGAAGCTCATCGAGATTCTGCGGGACTGCTGCGAAAAGCACCCGGGCGGGTTCGACCGCCGCGCCGGCCAACGGCCGCACGCCTGACCCCTGCGTACCGGACTGCCCGGGCCCGAGCCCGCCGCGCGTCATCCCCTCGCGCCGGCGGGCTTGCCTTGTCCGCCCTCTCCCGCGCCGCCCCTCCCCGCCGCTCCGCCGCGCTGGCCTCACGCACCCTGCCGCCGTCGCATCCGGAGGTGGCGGGCGGCGTTGCGCAAGGGGTGCATCGGCGCCGCCGGCGGTGCTATAAGGCCACGACGACACATTTGTCCGACCACCCTTCCCTTCCGCGCGACAAACGGTTCACGCCCATGACCTCCACCGGCGAGTTTCCCAACCTGCACGTTCTCGGCCACCCGCTGATCCGTCACAAGCTGACGCACATGCGGGACAAGGCGACGTCGACGCGCACCTTCCGCGCCCTGCTGCGCGAGATCGCCCTGCTCATGGGCTATGAAATCACCCGCGACCTGCCGATCGAGAATCGCCGCATCGAAACGCCCATGTGCGAGATGGACGCGCCGGTCATCCAGGGCAAGAAGGTCGCCATCGTGCCCATCCTGCGGGCCGGCAACGGCATGGCCGACGGCCTGATGGAACTGATGCCGGGCGCCCGCGTCGGCCACATCGGGCTGGTGCGCGATCCCGTCACCCACAAGCCGAGCGAATACCTGGTCAAGCTGCCGGAAGCCGGCGGCCGCACCTTCATCCTGGTCGACCCCATGCTCGCCACCGGCCATTCGGCGGTGCATGCGGTGGACGTGCTGAACCGCCACGGCGTGCCGGACGAGAACATCATCTTCCTGGCCCTGGTGACGGTGCCGGAGGGCATGCGCACCTTCAACCGGACGCACCCGAAGGTGCGGGTCTATGTCGCCTCGCTGGACGAGCGGCTGGACGACCATGCCTACATCGTGCCCGGCCTGGGCGACGCCGGCGACCGCCTGTTCGGCACCAAGTGAGCGCGAGCCCGACGCCCCCATGACCATCGCCGCCGCCGACATCTTCTCCGCCCTCAAGGCGTCCTGCGCCGCCGACTGGGACGCCTACGTCCATCACCGCTTCGTGCGCGACATGGCCGCCGGCACCCTGCCGGAGGAGGCGTTCCGCTGGTATCTGGCGCAGGATTACCTGTTCCTCATCCACTTCAGCCGCGCCTGGGCGCTGGCGGCGGTGAAGGCGGAGCGGCTGGACGAGATGCGGCATGCCGTCGCCACGGTGAACGCCCTCATCGGCCACGAAATGCAGCTGCATGTGGAGTACTGCGCCGGCTGGGGCCTGGACGAGGACACCATGGCGGCGCTGCCGGAGGCGGCGGCCAACATCGCCTATACCCGCTACGTGCTCGACCGCGGCCACTCCGGCGACTTGCTCGACCTGCTGGTGGCGCTGGCGCCCTGCGTCATCGGCTATGCCGAGATCGGCGCCTGGATGGCGCGGCCGGAGCACGCCGCCGGCTGGCAGGGCAACCCCTACCGGCCGTGGATGGAGATGTATTCCGGCGCCGAGTATCAGCAGGTGGCGGCCGACGTGCAGGCCCTCATCGCCCGCGTCGCCGCCCGCCGCATCGGCGCCGATCCGCAAGGGTCGGGCCGCTGGCCGTCGCTGGCCGCCACCTTCGCCGCCGCCACCCGGCTGGAGGTCGGGTTCTGGGAAATGGCCTGCCACCCCGAGCCGCTGAGCCCGCCGCCCGCAGCGGCGACCTGACGACCGCACCAGGGAGCACCCGGCATGAGCGACCACGACGACGACCACTGGCGCGGCGCCGTGGTCTATCAGATCTACCCGCGCAGCTTCCGCGACAGCAACGGCGACGGCATCGGCGATCTGGCGGGCATCGTCGAGACGCTGCCCTATGTCGCCTCCCTCGGCGTCGATGCGGTGTGGATCTCGCCGTTCTTCGCCTCGCCCATGGCCGATTTCGGCTACGACGTCAGCGACTACCGCGCCGTCGACCCCATGTTCGGCACCCTGGCCGATGCCGACCGCCTCATCGCCGAGGCGCACCGCCTGGGGCTCAAGGTGCTGGTCGATCTGGTGTTTGCCCATACCAGCGCCGAACACCCGTGGTTCCGCGCCAGCCGCATCGACCGCGACGGTCCGCACGCCGACTGGTACGTGTGGGCCGACCCGCGCCGCGACGGCAGCCCGCCCAACAACTGGCTGTCGGTGTTCGGCGGCGGCGCCTGGACGTGGGAGCCGCGGCGGCGGCAATACTACCTGCACCACTTCCTCGCCCAGCAGCCCAAGCTGAACCTGCGCCACCCCGCGGTGATGGCCGCCATCGAGGACATCGCCGCCTGGTGGCTGGCGCGCGGGGTGGACGGCTTCCGCCTGGATGCGGTCGACTTCATGGCCCACGACCCGGCCCTGACCGACAACCCGCCCCACCCGGAGCGCCGCATCGCCCTGCGCCCCTACAACATGCAGCTGCACGTCAACGACCTCGCCCATGCCGACACCCCCGGCCTGCTGGCGCGGCTGCGGCAGGTGATGGACCGCCACCCGGGCAGCTTCGCCATCGCCGAGGTCGGCAGCGAGCCGGCCCGCCTCACCCCCATCGAGCGTGCCGAGGCCTATACCGCCGCCCTCGACGGCGGCCAGTCGCGCCTGCACATGGCCTATACCCTCGGCCTGATGAAGGGCACCGGCAGCGCCGCCGCCCTGCGCACTGCCATCGCCGAGGTGGAGGCCCATGTGCGCGCCGGCTGGCTGTGCTGGGCCTTCTCCAACCACGATGTCGAGCGCGCCGCCAGCCGCTGGGGCGACGGCTCGCCGGCCTCGGCGCGGCTGCTCAACGCCCTGCTGCTGTCCTTGCGCGGCGCCGTCTGCGTCTACCAGGGGGAGGAACTGGGCCTGACCGAGGCGGAGGTGCCGGCCGACCGCCTGCGCGACCCCTACGGCATCACCTACTACCCCCACTTCAAGGGCCGCGACGGCAGCCGCACCCCCATGCCGTGGCGGCACGACGCCGCCCACGCCGGCTTCACCGATGCCGGCCCGGCGGTGGAGCCCTGGCTGCCGGTGCCGGCCGCCCATGCCGCCGCCGCCGTCGACCTGCAGGAGGCCGATCCCGACTCGGTGCTGGCCGGCTGGCGCCGCTTCATCGCCTTCCGCAAGGCCAACCCGGCCCTGCTGCGCGGCGGTCTCGACCTGCTGGCGACCGCCGACCCGGTGCTCGGGTTCGAGCGCAGCCTGGACGACGCCCGGGTGGTGTGCCTGTTCAACCTGTCGCCGCAGCCGGCCACGGCCGTCGTGCCCGATCTTCCCCCCGGCGCCACCCTGACGCCGCTGACCGGCCACGGCTGGGCGGCGGTGGAGATCGGCCCCGGCGGGCGGATCGACCTGCCGCCCTGGGGCGCCTGGTTCGGCCGCCGCGGCAGCTGATGGCGGTCATGGCGCCGGCCGCCGGTTGGGAGTAGACTCAAGGCGGAAGGCGCCGCCCGACGAGCGGCGATTTCGAGTGGGGAGATGGGGATCATGCAGGCGCACGGCAGCCGCCCGACGGCGGCGCGACCGACCCGCCGCCGCGACCGGCGGCGGGCGGCGACGGCATTCGTGGCCATGATGACGCTGGCGGTGGCCCTGGCGCTCGCCGGGGTGGCCCACGGTCCGGCGCAGGCGCGGGAACTGGTGGTGCAGAGCGTCTTCCCCGCCGGCCTCGTGTTCCTGTCCGACAGCGAGGCGCAGGTGGCCCGCCGCACCGCCGCCGTCAGCGGCGGCGCGCTGACCCTGCACTTCGTCGGGGCCGGCGCCATGGTGCGCGGCGAGGATCTTTACGACGCCATCAAGGACGGCCGCGTCGAGGCCGGCTGGGACTGGCTCGGCTATCGCGCCGACCGCATCCCGCTGGCCGGGGTGATCGCCTCGTGGCCCTATGGCCCGACGCCGGTGCAGATGGCGGCGTGGCTGTACGGCGGCGACGGCGCCGCCCTCATCGCCCGCGCCTATGCCGCCGAAGGCCTGATGGCCCTGCCCTGCCACATGGTGGTGTCGGAAGCCGGCGGCTGGTTCCTGCGCGAGATCAACAGCATCGAGGACTTCCGCGGCCTGCGCATGCGCATCGCCGGCCTGGGCGCCCGCATCCTGGAGCGCCTTGGCGGCATTCCTTCCCAGGAACCGGTGGACGGACTGTACGATGCCCTCGCCAACGGTCGGCTCGATGCGGTTGAATTCAGCGCCCCGATGGCCGACTTGAGTCTCGGCTTCGAACGATTCGCGCGATACTATTACTTCCCTGGGTGGCATCAACCGTCGAGCATCAACGTCCTGACCATGCGGCTGGACACCTGGAACGGGCTGACTGAAACGGAGCGCGCCGTGCTCAACACCGTCTGCGAGGCGAACGTGCTGTGGAGCATGGCCACCGGCCTGCAACCGCAGGGCCGCGCCCTCGACACCTTCCGCGCCCAGGGGGTGGAGGTGCGACGGTTCAGCTATCCGGTTCTCAAGCGGCTGCAGACGGTGGCCGCCGAAGTGCTGGCCGAGGAAGCCCGCCGCGACCCGCTGGTGGAAGAGGCCGTGCGCTCCATGACCGCCTTCACCACCACCCTGCAGCGCTGGGAATCGCTGCAGCACCTGCCGCCGTGACGGGGTGCCGCTAGCGATGCCGCATCGCCGCCTTGCCCGTGTCATGCACAGCACGCCGGCCGCCTTCCTGGCGGGCGGGCTTGCGCTGACGCTGCTCATCTGGGTGATCGGCGGTGCCTTTGCCTGGCACTCCCGCACCACCGAGGTGGAGCGCGCCCGCGCCATGAGCCGGGCGGTTTCGGAAACGCTGGCCTTCAACGCCGCCGCCACCCTGCAGAACATGGACGGCGCCCTGACCAGCCTGACCGCCGAGTTCGGCGCCAACTGGGCGCGCTATGAGTTCGAGCGCTTCCGCGCCACCGGCATCCTGCGGGCCGGCATCGCCGGTGCCCCGGCGGTGCGCGAGGCGCTGGTGATCGACGCCATGGGCCGGGTGCTGCACCGTAATTCGAGCCCCGAGCCGGACCTGCGCACCTTCGCCGACTGGCCCGCCTTCCAGTGGCACCGCAGCCATCGGGCGCCGGCCCTGCGGCTGTCGCTGCGCGAGGGCGGCGGCTTCGACGGCCGCACCACCGACCTGATGGCCAGCCGCCGCCTCAGCGCCCCCGACGGCCGCTTCCTGGGCGTCGTCGCCATGAGCCTGGACCGCGGCTACCTGGAAACCGAACTGCACGCCGGCCGGCTGTGGACCGGCGGCCTGGTCGGGCTCTACGACGAGGTCGGGCGGGTGCTGGTCGCCACCGCCCCGGTCCAGCGCCTGCCGGCGCTGCCCGACGTCATGAGCGCCCGCCTGCTGGCGGCCGGCGGCGGCGGCGCCATCGAGGGCGGCGTCATCCCCCGCCACGCCGCCGACCATGCCGAGGACGAGGACCGCTTCGCCGCCTTCGCCCGCGTCGGCGACATGCCGCTCGCCATCGGCCTGTCGGTGCCGCTGGAGGAAGCGCTCGCCCGCTGGCGCGACGATACCCTGCGCTTCGCCGGCCTGCTGGTGGTGCTGACGCTGGTGCTGGCGCTGACGGCGCTGGCCCTGCGCGGCGCCCTGAGGGAGATCGCCACCAACCAGCGCAAGGTGGAGGAGAACGAACGCCGCTTCCGCTCCATCTTCAACAACGCCGGCGCCGGCATCGCCCTGGTGGACGCCAACGGCGTGGTGGCCGAGATCAACGAACAGTTCGCCCGCATCCTGCAGCGGGAGCGGCGCGAGGTGGTCGGCCGCACCCTGCTCGACCTGACGGTGCCGGAAGACCGCCACTTCAGCCGCGAGGCGGCGGAGAAGGTGCGGACCGGCGAAACCCCCGCCGCCCAGTACGAAAAGCGCTACGCCCTGCCCGACGGATCGACGGTGTGGGTGGAAGTGACCCTGAGCCCGCAGATCGACGTCGCCAGCCGCGACCTGTCGCCGCAGGCGCCGCGCGGCAGCGTGGTGGTGGCCCGCGACATCACCCAGCGGCGGGCGGCGCGCGAGGTGATCCAGGACAAGACCCGGGCGCTGGAACGCTCCAACGTGGAGCTGGAGGAATTCGCCTACGTCGCCTCCCACGACCTGCAGGAACCGCTGCGCACGGTGGCGAGCTATCTGCAGCTGCTGCAGCGCCGCCACGCCGCCAAGCTGGACGACGACGCCCGCGACTACATCGGCTTCGCGGTCGCCGGCGCCCATCGCATGTCGCTGCTGATCCAGGACCTGCTGCAGTATTCGCGCGTCGGCCGCATGGGCAAGCCGCTCAAGCCGCTGGACCTGACGGCGGCGGTGCGGCAGGCCTGCGATGCCCTGTCGACCGCCATCAAGGAAAGCCGCGCCAGCCTGGAGCTGCCCGACCGCCTGCCCATGGTGCTGGGCGACGAGGCGGAGATCACCCGCCTGTTCCAGAACCTGCTCGGCAACGCCATCAAGTACCGCCATCCCGACCGCCCGCCGGTGGTGCGGGTGACGGTGGAGGAGGATGCCGGCGGCGAGGCCTGGGTCATCTCCGTCCACGACAACGGCATCGGCATCGCGCCGCAGTACTTCGAGAAGGTGTTCAAGATCTTCCAGCGCCTGCACGGGCGCGATGCCTATGAAGGCACCGGCGTCGGCCTGTCCATCTGCAAGAAGATCGCCGAGCGCCACGGCGGCCGCATCTGGGTGGAGAGCGAGCCGGACCACGGCTCGGTGTTCCGCGTCGCCCTGCCCAAGCTGGAAGTCGCCCTGGCCGCCGCCGCCCAGGCCGCCGAAGCCGACGACGGCGGCAGCCGCGCCAGCGAACGCGAGCCGGCCTGAGGCGGCCGGTCGGGCCGGATCAGCGTCGGTCAGGGGCCGGCGGCGGCGGCAGCACGTCGCGGCGGGCGACATCGCGCCAGCAGCCCTGCGGCAGGTCGCCCAGCTCCAGCGCCCCGATGGACACCCGCACCAGCCGCAGGGTCGGATGCCCCACCGCCGCCGTCATGCGGCGGACCTGCCGGTTGCGGCCCTCGGTGAGGGTGATCTTCAGCCACGCGGTCGGGATGTGGCGGCGCTCGCGGATCGGCGGGTCGCGCGGCGGCAGGTCGGGCTCGCCCTCCACCCGCTCCACCTGCGCCGGGCGGGTGGTGTAGTCGCGCAGGGTGACGCCACCGCGCAGGCGGTCGAGCGCCACATCGTCGGGAATGCCCTCCACCTGCACCAGATAGCTGCGGGCATGGCCGTGATGGGGGCTGAGCAGGCGGTTGATGAAGGTGCCGTCGTTGCTCAGCAGCAGCAGCCCCTCGCTGTCCAGGTCCAGGCGGCCGGCGGCGTAGACCTCGGCCGGCAGGCCGAACTCGCGCAGGGCCCGCTGGCCGCTTTCGGCGGTGAACTGGCTGAGCACACCATAGGGCTTGTGGAAGGCGATGTAGCGCAGCGGCCCCTTGTCGCGGCGGGGACCGCCGGCGGCGGTGGCGGCGGCCGGTCCGTTGCCCCTGCCCCGGCTGCCGCCGCGCGGACGCGGCGCCGCCGCCTCTTCCTCGCGCTCCGGCGCCGCCGGCGGGCGGATGCTGCGCTGGCGGCTGGCGGGGCGCGCCAGCGCCTGACTGTGGAAGCCGCCGGTGTCGCGGCTGGCGCGGGCAGGTTCCTCCTTGCGCGGCGACGGCGCCGCCTTGGCGTGCTTGTCCGCCCGCGCCTTGCCCTTGCCCGGGTTCTTGCCGCGCCCGGCGGCAGCGGCGGCATCGTCGGCGGCCGTCGCCTCCTTCTCCGCCCGGCCGGCATTGCGGATGGCGCGCTTCACCGGATCGTGGAAGCTGCGGCCCTGGCCGGAGGCAGCGCGGCTGCGACCCTGGCGGTTCATGGCGTCTCTCCTGCGGCGGCGGCGGGGGCGGGATGGGGGGCGAGGGCGGGCTCGGGTGGATAGGCATGCAGGCCGCCCCAGGGGTCTTCGACCACGCAGCCTTCGGCCGCCGGCACCAGATGATCGGGCGTCATCGGCACCTTGCCATGACCGCCGGGAATGTCGAGCACATAGGTGGGCTGGCACAGGCCGGAGACGGTACCGCGCAGGCCCTTCACCAGCCGCCGCCCCTCGTCCAGCCCGACGCGGAAGTGGCCGGTGCCCTCCGCCAGGTCGGGGTGGTGCAGGTAGTAGGGCTTGATGCGGTTGCGCACCATGGTGCGGAACAAGGCCGTCAGCGCCTCCGGGCTGTCGTTGACGCCGCGCAGCAGCACCGACTGGCCGACCAGCGGAACGCCGGCATCGGCCAGCCGCGCCAGCGCCGCCCGCACCTCCGGCGTGAACTCGGCGGCGTGATTGGCGTGGACGGCCAGCCACACGGCGCTGTCGCGCAGGCCGGACAGGGCCGCCACCACGGCGGCATCGACGCGGCCGGGATCGTGGATCGGCAACCGGCTGTGCAGGCGGATGACGCCCACATGCGGCACGGCATCCAGCCGCCGCATCAGATCGGCCAGCCGGCGGGGGCTCAGCACCAGCGGATCGCCGCCGGTCAGGATCACTTCCCACACCTGCGGCCGGGCGGCAATGTAGTCCAGCGCCGCCTCCAGCTGGTCGGCCGGCAGCACGCCGTCGCCCTGGCCGACCACGGCGCGGCGGAAGCAGAAGCGGCAATAGGCGGCGCAGACCCCCACCGGCATCAGCAGCACCCGGTCGGGGTAGCGGTGGACCAGCCCCGGCAGCGGGCTGTGGGCGCTATCGCCGATGGGGTCGGCGCGTTCGTCGGCGGTCGACACCAGCTCGGCGGCGGTGGGCTGGAACTGGCGGGTCAGCGGATCGGCGGGGTCGGTGGCATCCATGTGCGTCGTCAGGTGCGGCGTCAGGCGGACGGCATAGCGCTCGGCGACGCGGGCCAGGGCATCATCGACGGCGGCAGCGGGCGCGTCGGCGGCGGTGGCGGAGGAAGACGGAGCGGTCAACGGCGGTCCAATCGCGAGCCGGAACGGGCGAGGCGGCCGTCGCCGGCCGCCTCCCATGATCTGTTCCGCGATTTGTGGCGCGGCGGGTGCCCTTGTCAATAACCGAGGGGGCCGGGCGGCCGGATGCGCCCCTGCGGCTGTGGCTGGTTCAGGCCGGAATCTCCTGCATGCGGTTGGGGCGGCTCTTGCGATCGCTCACGAACTGCCGCATGGCGGTATCGAAGGCCTCGCGCACGGCGCGCATGACGGCCTGCCCCGGTTCGTGCCGGCCAACCACCTCCTCGGCGGAGACGGTGCGGGTACCGCGGCCGCGCAACGACGCGACCAGCGCCACCTTCACGGACGGCGTGCGGGCACCATGGTCGCGCGACAGGGTGACGCGGCAACTGGTGATGGCCCCGCAGGCATGCGCCAGCTTTTCAGCCCGCTCGCGCACATACTCCTCGGTGGCGTCCGACTGCTGCAGATCGATAAAGCGGATGTCGATGGGAAACATGGTCCACCCCTTTTCCGTGGAACCTCTACGCTTCCATCATGTGTCCGCCGGGGGTCGCCGATCAACGGTACGAAAGGCAGGGGTTCCCTGCGAAATTTGCGGGACCGGGCTGTCGATTGTGCTTGAGACCCCCAACCGGACGCCCATGTGACCCTCTGCCCCCACGGTGCCGACGGTCAACATCCCCTGGCCGGTCGGCGTCTGGTGCGCCCGCTCCGATCGTCGGTCCCGGAGCGGGCGCCTCCGGGGCAGCTTCCTCTCCCTCGCAACAACCCCGCCCGGCCGCCGCGGTCACCGCCGCGGGCGGCCGAGCGGGCGTTCCGTGGCGGTGGTGAAGGCGGTGGCGCGCAGATCCTGCAGGAAGCGGCCGTAGATGGTTTCCACGGCGGTGCTCAGCGCCCGCGCGCCTTCCGCCACCGAGCCGCCACCCACCGCCGGTTCCTCCTCATAGCTGCGGGTCAGCACCACCGTCTCGCCGTAGCCGTCGGTGACGGTGAAGCTGATGGCGACGCGGGCGCTCTGCACGCCGGAGTCGCTGCCGCTCGGCCCCACCAGTTCCAGCCGGTTGACGCGCGCCTGGATGGTCCAGTCGGGGCGCTGGCGGAAGCCGGGGGTCACTACCTCGGTGAAGGCACCGGTGTCGCGCAGCACCTGCACCAGGGCATCCTGCAGGGCGCGGGCCGGCGGCTCGCTCCAGAAGTGATAGCTGTACTGCTGCAGCTCGACGCCGGAGGTGGTCCACAACAGCGCCCGCTGGTTGAGCACGCCGCTGACCTCGAAGGACTGCACCATGGCGATGCCCTCCGCCACCGGGCCGGCCGCGGCGCCGGCCGCGGCGGGGGCCGCCACCGTCAGGCGGTAGAAGTGGTCGGCCGGCGCCGGCTCGCCGATGGAACAGGCGGCGAGCAGGCCGGCCGCGGCGGCAACGGCGGCCAGACGGCGGGGCAGCGGGAACCGGGCGGCAGGCATGGGGCGCGTCCTCTCCTTGCGTGCAGGCACGATCAGCGTCCGGGACCGCCGCCGGTGCCCGGCCCGCGCTCCGGCACATCGCGCGAACGCAGGATCAGGCTGGGGTCCTGACGGATCGACTGGCTGAACTCCAGCATGTTGCGGCTGGTGGCATCCAGGTTGTAGGTGATGGTGTCGATGTCGCGGGCAATGGTGCCCATGGTATAGCGCAGGTCCTTCAGCGCCTCGTTCACCTCGCCGCTGTTGTCATCCACCAGGGTGTCGATGCGGGCGATGACGTCGCCGATGCTGTCGCGCATGGTCAAAAGGCCCTGGGTCAGGGTGGTCATGTCGCGGGTGGCGCTTTCGACGTTGCGGATGGAGGCGTTGAGGCTGTCGATGTTCTCGGCGCTCAGCACCTTTTCGTTCAGGTCGCGGGCGGCGCTGGTGAGATTGCCCATGAGTTCCGGCGTGCGGCGGGCCATGTCCTCGGTCAGGGCGCGCACCTGGCGCAGGATCTCCGGCGCTTCGTCGGCCAGCGGCTGGTTGATGGCGTTGACCGTCTCGTTCAGGCTGCGCATGAGCGGCGCCAGGGTGTTCTCGGCAATGTCCTGGAAGCTGCCGGCGACGTCCTGCAGGGTGGCGAACAGGTTGGTGGAGGCGCGGCCGGCGATGCGGCTGCCGGGGTCCAGCGCCACCGGGCTGCGGCCGCCGGCGATGTTGATGACGATGCCGCCGAGGAAGCCGCTGGCCATGACGTCGGCGCGGCTGTCCTCGGGGATCGGCCAGCCCTCGCGCACCGACAGTTCTACCCGGAAGCGGGTGCGGCCGTTCTCCCGCTCCGGCGCGATGCTCTCCACCTGGCCGATGGTATAGCCCTCGTAGAGCACCTGGGTGCCGTACTTCAGCCCGTTCACGTTGTCGTAAAGGGTGTGGTAGGGCACGGTCGCGCCGGTACGGCCGGTGAGCAGCGCCAGCGCCACCACCAGCCCGACCATGGCCGCCAGCACGAAGGCGCCGACGATGGCGTAGTTGAGGCCGCTGGTCCTCATGTCCGGCTCCCGGTGCGGCGCAGGCTCGTCATGACGTCTCTCCGGTCAGGCGCCGCAGGTACTCCTCGGGATCGAGCACCTCCTCTTCGGTGCGGCGGTTCAGCAGGTTCTGGATGCGGTGGTCGGGGTTGGCCTTCACCTCGTCGACCGGGGCGATGGTCAGCACCGCCCCCTTGTCGAGCACGCAGATGCGGTCGGCGATCTTGAAGGCGCTGTCCAGTTCGTGGGTCACCACCACCACCGACATGCCGGTGGCGGCGCGCAGGGACAGGATCAGGTCGTCGATGGCCGAGGCCACCACCGGGTCGAGGCCGGCCGAGGGCTCGTCGCAGAACAGGATGCGCGGGTCCATGACGATGGCGCGGGCAAGCGCCGCGCGCTTGATCATGCCGCCCGACAGTTCCGCCGGCATCAGCTTCTCGAACCCCGACAGCGACACCACCTCCATCTTCATGCGCGCCATGATTTCCATGGTCGAGCGGTCAAGGTCGGTGTGCTCGAACAGCGGCAGCATGATGTTCTCGATCAGGTTCATGGAGCTGAACAGCGCCCCGCCCTGAAAGGCCACGCCCAGCTTCTTGCGGATCTCGGTGAACTCGCGCTCGCTGATGCGGGTGATGTCCTTGCCGAGGATGCGGATGGTGCCCGAGGTCGGCTTCAGCAGCCCGAGCAGATGGTTGAGCAGCGTCGACTTGCCGGAGCCGGAGCCGCCCATGATGACCAGGATCTCCCCCTGCCGCACCGACAGGGTGACGTCCTTCAGGATCTTGCGCTCGCCGAAGTGGGTGACCAGGTTTTCCACCTCGATCACGTCCTCCCGCTCGTCGAGCGGGATGCCCTCCAGCTCGGCGGCGGTGGGCGGGCGGCGGTCGGCGGCGGCGGCGGTGCGGGCCATGCTGGTCGTCTCCTTGCCGCGGTCAGCGCGTGGTCACGAAGACGAACAGCATGTCGGTGATGATGATCGCCGAGATGGCGTGCACCACCGACCGCGTGGTCATGCGGCCGACCCCTTCCGCCCCGCCGGACACCGACAGGCCGTTGATGACGCCCACCAGCACGATCAGCACCGCGAACAGCACGCTCTTGCCCAGGCCGTGCAGCAGGTCGTTGGCGGTGATCGATTCAATGGCGTCCAGCCAGTAGGCCGACAGGGTCTGCCCCAGCTCCGCCGAGATGTAGAGGCCGGCGGCCAGCAGCCCGATCAGGTCGGCGTAGAAGGTCAACGCCGGGATCATCACCAGCGCCGCCAGCAGCGGCGGCGCCACCAGGAAACGCACCGGGTTGATGCCCATGACCGTCAGGGCGTCGATCTCCTGGCTGATCTTCATGGTGCCGAGCCGCGCCGCCAGGGCCGAGCCCGACCGCCCGGCGACCAGGATGCCGGTGATCAGCGGCCCGAACTCGCGCACGATGGACAGCGCCACGCCGAGCGTCACCTTGCTCTCGGCGCCGAAGATGCGCAGGCTGTAGATCCCCTGGATGGCCAGCATGATGCCGATGGTGCCGGACATGATGGTGACGATGGGCAGGGCGCGGATGCCGATGTCCATGGCTTCCTTCACCACCGCCGACAGCCGCACCGGCTGGCGGCGGGCGCGGCCGATCACCGTCCACAGCAGCGCCTGGCCCAGCAGCACGGCGGCGAAGCCCAGCTCCGCCACCGCCGCAACGGCGGCGCGACCCATGCGGTCGAGGAAGGATATGGCCTTCGCCTGCGCCATTCAGACCGCCGCCAGCGCGTCGTCCAGGGTGGGGCGGATGTCGAACACCTTGTCCAGCCGCGCCAGCTGCATCACCCGCAGGGCGGCGGCGGAGACGGCGCACAGGATGAAGGGCGTGCTCTGCTTGCGGGCGGTCTGGTAGGCCTCCACCAGGCTGGCGATGCCCGAGCTGTCGATGTAGGACACCTGCGACAGGTCCACCACCAGCGGCATCCGGCGGCCGAGCGCGTCCAGCAGCGCCCGCCGCACCCCCGGCGACCGCTCCAGGTCCACCTCGCCCGACAGGTGGGCGACGGCGGCATTGCCGCGGGTGGAGATGTCGACCGTCATCGTGCCCTACCCCCTTTGATCCTCATGCGACCTCCCGATGGTTCTACCGTTGCGGCGCGGCATTGGCAAAGCGCTTCACCATGCGGAAGAGGTTGCCTGCCCCCTCCGGCGCGGCGGCGAACCCCGCCTCTTCGCACAAGGCCTCGATGAGATGAACGCCCAGCCCGCCCGGACGCACGTCGTCAAGATCGCGTCCGCGGACCTGCGAAGGGTCTACGGTAGGGGCGAAATCAAGGATTTCAACGGCGACTCCGTCGCCGTCGGGGGTGCGCGACAGGGTGATGCACAGGTCGCCGGGCTGCCCGGCATAGGCATGGCGGACCACGTTCTGGCAGGCTTCGTCCACCGCCAGCATCAGGTCGTCGGCCCAGGGTTCCGGGGCGCCGGCCAGCAGCGCCGCCTCGCGCACCACCCGGCGGATCATGCGCAAGGAGGCCGGAGTCGCCGCCACCCGCAGGTGGGCAAGCAGGGTGGGATCGGGCAGCACGGAGGCCATCATGACGCCGCCCCCCGTTCCACCACCAGCAGGGTGACGTCGTCGCGCAGCGGCCGGTCGGGGCGGCGCACGCGGTCCAGCATGGCCGCCAGCCGCTCCGGCGCCGGCAGGGCGCGCAGGTCGAGGATCATGCGTTCCGCCCCCTCCACCCCCAGCGACTCGTTGCCCTCGGCCGCCACGTAGGCTTCCGTCAGGCCGTCGGTGAAGATGTAGAGGGCGCTGCCGTCCTCCAGCGCCAGGTCATGCTCGGGATAGCCCTCCGCCCCCACCAGATCGGGCGCGATGCCAAGCGGCGGCGCCAGCGCCGGCACGGCGATGAAGCTGTCCGACCCGGCGGGCAGGAACAGCGGCGGCTCGTGCCCGGCATTGGCCAGCCGCAGCCGGCCGCTCCAGGTGTCGTAGAAGCCGGCCACCATGGTCACGAACATGCCGTGGCTGCCCGTCTCGCACAGTTCCGCGTTGATGGCGGCGAGCAGGCGGCCGGGGCTGGCGATGGTTTTCGACAGGCAGCGGAACAGGCTGGCGGTTTTGGTCATCAGGATGGCGGCGTTCATTCCCTTGCCGCTAACGTCCCCGAGGGCGAACCAGATGCGATCGCCCGGCCGTTCCTCCACGATGTCGAAGAAATCGCCCGACACCAGCCGGGCCGGCACGTTGACGCCGTGGACCGGAAAATCCGCCGGCGCCTCGCGCGGCAGCAGGCCGCGCTGGATTTCCGCCGCCAGGGCCAGTTCATGACGGCCGCGTTCCTGCTCCATCAGCCGCTGGGTGAGGCGGAAGTTGTCGATGGCGAGCGCCGCCGAGCCGGCCAGCACCTCCAGCAGGGTGCGGTCGTGGTCGTCGAACAGGCCGTCGCCGGAGGCCTTGTTGATGATCTCGATGGCGCCCAGCCGCTCCGACCCCAGCGACAGCGGCGCCACCAGCACCGAGCGGGTGACGAAGCCGGTGCGTTCCGTCACCTCCTGACCGCCGAAGTCGGGGTCGCGGCCGGCGTCGCGCACCATCTGGGTCTGGTTGAGCACCACCGCCCGGCCGACGATGCCCTTGCGCAGCGGCAGCCGCATGCCGGTGACGTCCACCGGGCCGAAGCAGGCGACGCACACCAGGTCGTGCCCCTCCTCGTCGAGCAGGAACAGCGACGATGCCTCCGCCCCCAGGAAGGTGGTGATGCGGGCCAGACCGTGGCGGCTGACCGTCTGGCTGTCGCGGGAGGAGGAAAATTCCCGCGTCATCTCGGCGATCAGCGCCATGTGGCTGGCGAAGACCTCGCGGTCGCTCGCCATCAGGTCGCCGCGGGCCGGGGCGGCGCGGCCGGACCCGGCCGGGGAAGAGGAAGAATCGGTCGTCATCTCCCCATGATGGGGTGCGGCACCGGCGCTGTCACTAGCCGCCTGGGTAAGGGGCCGCCGGGGGCGCTGGCAACTCCGTCATTATCATGAAATGCCGATACAGCCGCCGATTGTGCGTCGTAATCTTGTACGGAATGGCGTAGGGTAGTACCGTCCAAAGGTGTAGCGGGCGTATATGCCCTCCGGTGGAGCGAGGGAACCGTGACGGGAACCGCGAGAGGGGCGCGGCAACCGGGGCGCACGGCTCCAGACAGGCTCCGCAGGGCGGCAGGATAGGTGAGGGGTGAGCAGCTTGAAGATATTGATCGCGGACGACCACGAACTGTTCCGGGACGGCCTGCGTCTGGTGCTGGGAGAACTCGGCCCCGACCTGCAGGTCATCGAGGCGTCGAGCTATGACCAGACCCTGGAGATCGCCAACCGCGAAGACGGGCTGGATCTGGTGCTTCTCGACCTCGTCATGCCCGGCATGCCGTGGAACGAGGGCCTGGGCGCCGTCAAGCGCCGGCTGCCGAAGGTGCCGGTGGTGATCCTGTCGGCCTCGGAAGAACGTCGCCTGGTGCTGGAGGCGGTGCGCCTCGGCGCCGCCGGCTTCATCCCGAAGACCAGCTCCAGCAAGGTCATGCTGTCGGCCCTGCGGCTGGTGATGTCGGGCGGCGTCTACCTGCCGCCGGCGCTGATCGACGAAAGCGCCGTTGTCGGCCGCAATGCCGAGCCGGTGCATGCCGACCTGTCGCTGGATGCCGCGCCGCTGACGCCGCACCAGCGCGAGGTGCTGGCGCTGCTCGGCCAGGGCAAGTCCAACAAGGAAATCGCCCGCATCCTCAACCTGTCGGAAGGCACGGTGAAGCTGCACGTCACCGCCATCCTGAAGGCGCTGAACGTCAGCAACCGCACCGGCGCCGTGGTGGCGGCCTCGCGCCTCGGCCTGACCAGCCTGAAGACCGACGGCGAGCCGCTGCAGGACCGCCTGGCGACCGCCTGATCGTAAACGCCGCCGCGCCGCCCCCGGCCGGTCTTCCGGCTGAGGGCGGCGGGCGCGGCTGCCGCCGACGCAACGGCGGCTTCCTCCCTGCGTTGAAGAAGCGACTGCTTCACCAACCGGGGACACTCACGCATGCCGGAAGCCCGCTGCGACGCCGACGCCGCCCTTGCGCCGTTGGCCGCCGGCGACCGCGACAGGGCCCGCACCCGCTACCGCAGCATCCGCCGCGCCACCGAACGGCTGGCGGCGCCGCTGTCGCCGGAAGACATGCAGGTACAGTCGCGGCCCGAGTGCAGCCCCACCAAGTGGCACCTGGCCCATGTCACCTGGTTCTTCGAAACCTTCATCCTGCGCGCCGTCAGCCCCGACCGGCCGCCGTTCCGCCCTGCCTTCCCGCTGCTGTTCAACAGCTATTATGAAGGGGCCGGGCCGCGTCATCCGCGGCCGCAGCGCGGCCTGCTGACCCGCCCGCCGCTGGCCGAGGTGATCGCCTGGCGCAAGGCGGTGGACGAGGCCATGGAGGCGCTGATCCTGCGCGCCGATGCCGCCACCTGGGCGACGGTGGCGCCGCTGCTCGACATCGGGCTGGCGCACGAGCAGCAGCACCAGGAACTCATCCTGATGGATATCCTGGACCTCTTCGCCGCCAATCCCACCGCCCCCGTCTACCGCCACCCGCCCGCCGGCGGCGGCGACGGCAGTCCGTCAGCGGCAGCGCCCCTGGACTGGCACCACCACCCCGGCGGCATCGTCGCCATCGGCCACGACCCGTCCGCCGGCTTCGCCTTCGACAACGAGGGGCCGCGCCACGAGGTGCTGCTGCCGCCCTTCCGGCTGGCCTCCCGCTGCGTCACCGTCGGGGACTGGCTCGCCTTCATGGCCGACGGCGGCTACGACCGCCCCGACCTGTGGCTGATGGACGGCTGGGCGACAGTGCAGCGCGAGGGCTGGCGCAGCCCCGCCTACTGGCGCCGCACCGCCGATGACGCCACCGCCGCCGATGATCCCGCCGGCTGGCGCCAGTTCGGCCTGCACGGGCTGCGGCCGCTCGACCCGGCGGCGCCGGTGGTGCATGTCAGCTTCTACGAGGCCGACGCCTATGCCCGCTGGGCCGGCGCCCGCCTGCCGACGGAACAGGAGTGGGAGGCGGTGGCGGCCGAAGTGCCGGTGCAGGGCCGCCTGCTCGCCGACCCCGACCGCGACCTGCTGCTGCCCCTGGCGCCCGTCCCGGCCTCCGAGCCGGCGGCGCCGCTGCAGCTTTTTGGCGACGTGTGGGAATGGACGGCCAGCCCGTACCGCCCCTACCCCGGCTATCGCCCGCCGGCCGGCACGCTGGGCGAATACAACGGCAAGTTCATGAGCAACCAGATGGTCCTGCGCGGCGGCAGCTGTGTCACGCCGGCCGGCCACATGCGTTCAACCTACCGGAACTTCTTCTACCCCCACGACCGCTGGGCCTACAGCGGCGTCAGATTGGCGGAGGACGTCTGAAATGCACCACGGCCTGACCTTGCCCACCCCCGCAGCCGCCGCGCCGCTGTCGCTGCCGCCCGGCCTGGCGGAATTCGTCGACCTCGGCCACGACAGCGACACCTTCGGCCCCGACGTGCTGCGCGGCCTGTCGGCGACGCCCAAGGCGATCCCCGCCAAGTACTTCTACGATGCCATCGGCTCCCGCCTGTTCGACCGCATCTGCCAGCTGCCGGAATACTACCCCACCCGCACCGAGATGCAGATCCTGAAGGCCCATCGGGCGGAGATCGCCCGCCTGATCGGCCCCGACGCCTGTCTGGTGGAATTCGGCTGCGGCTCGCTCGCCAAGGTGCGCCAGTTGGTGGAGGCGATGCCGCGCCTCGGCGGGCTGGTGGCGGTGGACATTTCCCGCGACCATCTGCTGGATGCCGCCACCGCCCTGGCGGAGGATTACCCGCGCCTGCCGGTGGCGGCTGTGTGCGCCGACTTCACCCGCCCGCTGTCGCTGCCCGGCATCGCCCAGCAGCGCCGCCGCGTCGGCTTCTTCCCCGGCTCCACCATCGGCAACTTCGAGCCCGACGAGGCCCGCAGCTTCCTGCGCACGGTGGCCGACGACCTGGGGCCGCAGGGTGCCCTGCTCATCGGCGTCGATCTGGTGAAGGACCGCGAGACGCTGGAGCGCGCCTATAACGACCGCGACGGCCTCACCGCCGCCTTCAACCTCAACCTGCTGTCGCGCATCAACCGCGACCTGTGCGGCAGCTTCGAGCCGCGCTTCTTCCGCCATCACGCCTTCTGGAACGAGGACGCCTCGCGCATCGAGATGCACCTGATCAGCCGCCGCCGCCAGCGCGTCCACCTGGCCGGCCGCTCCGTGCTGTTCGACGAGGGCGAGGCGGTGCATACGGAGAACAGCTACAAATACACGGTGGAGGGCTTCCACCGCCTGGCCGGCGAGGCCGGCTTCCGCCCGGCGCAGACCTGGACCGACAGCCAGCGCCTGTTCAGCCTGCATTTCCTTACCGTCGGCTGAGCTTCTGCCGACCGTCGACCGCCGCCAGCACTGCCTTGACCACCCCGCTCATGCCCCCCACCTGCATGAGCGGGGTTTTCTTCGGCTGTGGTTTCGCTACAGTCGTAGCCAGCCGCACCTTTTGCGTTTTCTGCGCCGCCCGCGGGGCTTCGGCTCCGCCCCCGCCCCGCCCGGCGCGCAATCCATTGTAGTCAGGCACGAGGATCGTTCGATCATGAAGATTTCCTTCGCCAAGCCCGCCGTTCCCGAGACGGGCGCCCTTGCCGTTGTGGTCGCCCAGGGCGACGAGCCGGGGGCCTTTCTCAAGGACCTCGACGGCACGCTCGGCGGCGCCCTGACCCGCGCCCGCACCGCCGGCCGGTTCGAGGGCAAGGCCGGTCAGACGCTGGTGCTGCTGGCCCCGGCCGGCACCCAGCTCGACCGTCTGGTGCTGGTCGGCCTGGGCAAGGCGGAGGAAGCCGACACCCTCGCCCTGCAGGCCGCCGGCGGCACCGCCTATGCGGCGCTGGCCGACGACCGCCAGGCCTGCATCGTGGTCGACGGGCTTGATGCCTCGCGCCTGGACGAGTCCGAGGCCGTCGCCCAGGTGGCCTTCGGCGCCCGCCTGCGCAGCTACCGCTTCGACAAGTATCGCACCACCGAGAAGAAGGACGACAAGCCCAAGCTCGCCAAGCTGACCGTCGCCGGTGCCGACGCCAACGGCGCCAAGAAGGCCTGGGCGGCGCTGGAGGCGGTGGCCGAGGGCGTGTTCCTCACCCGCAACCTGGTCAGCGAGCCGGCCAACATCATCCACCCCGAAAGCTTCGCCAAGGAATGCGAGGCGCTGGCCGAGGTGGGCGTCAAGGTCACCGTGCTGGGCGAGAAGGAGATGAAGAAGCTCGGCATGGGCGCGCTGCTCGGCGTCGGCCAGGGCTCGGCGCGCGAAAGCCAGATGGTGGTCATGGAATGGCAGGGCGCCGACGACAGGAAGGAGGCGCCGGTCGCTTTCGTCGGCAAGGGCGTGTGCTTTGACTCCGGCGGCATCTCCATCAAGCCGGCCGCCGGCATGGAAGACATGAAGTGGGACATGGGCGGCGCCGGCGTCGTCACCGGCCTCATGCGCGCGCTCGCCGGCCGCAAGGCGAAGGCCAACGTGGTCGGCCTGATCGGGCTGGTGGAGAACATGCCGTCGGGCACCGCCCAGCGCCCCGGCGACGTGGTCACCAGCGCCTCGGGCCAGACCATCGAGGTCATCAACACCGACGCCGAAGGCCGCCTCGTGCTGGCCGACGTGCTGTGGTACGCCCAGGAAAAGCACAAGCCGAAGGCCATCGTCGACCTCGCCACCCTCACCGGCGCCATCATCATCAGCCTGGGCAGCGAGCACGCCGGCCTGTTCTCCAACGACGACACCCTGGCCGAGCAGATCGCCGCCGCCGCCAAGGCGACCGGCGAAAAGGTCTGGCGCATGCCGCTGGGCGATGCCTACGACAAGCAGATCAAGTCCGACATCGCCGACATGAAGAACACCGGCGGCCGCGAGGCCGGCAGCATCACCGCCGCCCAGTTCCTCAAGCGGTTCGTCAAGGACGACCTGCCCTGGGCCCACATCGACATCGCCGGCGTCACCTGGTCGAAGAAGGACAGCCCGACGGTGCCGAAGGGCGCCACCGCCTTCGGCGTGCGCCTGCTCGACCGTCTGGTGGCGGATCAGTACGAGGCGAAGTAAGCCCGCCCCTCCCGACGCGGCGGCGCTCCGGCAGCGGGGCGCCGCCGCGCGCATGATCGGACACATGCAGGCCGCATGATCGACATCCGCTTTTCCGCCCTGGCGCCCGACGGCGACACGCGTGCTCGGCGTGTGGGAGGGCGGCAACGCATCCGCCGCCGCCCGGGCGCCGCAGGTGGCCGCCGTGGTGGCGCGGGCGCTGGCCGCCTCGCCGGCCTTCACCGGCCGCGAAGGGCAGGTGCTGACCGTGCTGGCACCCGAGGGCGTGGCGGCGGAGCGGCTGGTGCTGCTCGGCCTCGGCCCCTTCGGCGGCATGGAGCCCCACCGCGCCCGCCGCCTGGGCGCCGCCGTGGCCGCCGCCCTGGGCTGCAGCGGCGCCGGGACGCTGGCGGTGGACCTCGACCTCGACCCGGAGGCCGCCGCCGCCTTCGCGCAAGGGCTGGTGCTGCGCCTGCCCGACCCGTCGCCCTGGCACAGCCGCCCCGACCCCGCCGCCGCGCCGACCGTCCGCGCCGCCACCCTGCGCCTTGCCGCCACCGCCGCCGCCGAAGACCTGTGGCAGCGGGCGCGGGCGGAAGCCGAGGGCGTGCTACTGGCCCGCGGACTGGTGGAGGCGCCGGGCAACATCCTCACCCCCACCGCCTTCGTCGAGCGGGCGCGGGCGCTGGAGGTGCTGGACGTCAGGGTGGAGGTGATCCAGGGCGTGACGGCGCTGGAGGCCGCCGGCTGTGGCCTGCTGGCGGCGGTCGGCCGCGCCTCCGCCCACCCGCCGGCGCTGGTGACGCTGACCTGGCCCGGTCATGGCGCAGCGGCGGCGGCGCCGCCGCTGGTGCTCGTCGGCAAGGGCATCACCTTCGACACCGGCGGCCTCTCCCTCAAACCGGCCGACGGCATGGAGCGCATGAAGGGCGACATGGGCGGGGCGGCGGCGGTGCTGGGCGCCGTCCACGCCCTTGCCGCCATGCAGGCCGCCTGCCCCGTGGTCGGCGTGCTCGCCATCGCCGAGAACATGCCCGGCGGCGACGCCCTGCGCCCCGGCGACATCCTGCGCGCCTGCAACGGCCTGACGGTGGAGGTGGTCGATACCGATGCCGAGGGCCGGCTGGTGCTGGCCGACGCCATCGCCCATGCCACGGCGGCGCGGCGGCCGCGGGCGGTGGTCGACGTGGCGACGCTGACCGGCGCCGTCGTCACCAGCCTCGGCCGCCACATGGGCGGGCTGTTCTGCTCCGATGCCGCGCTGGCGACGGCCCTGCGCGCCCTGGGGGATGGGGTGGGCGAGCCGCTGTGGCCGCTGCCGCTCGACCCGGCGCTCGACGACGACCTGCGCAGCGACGTGGCCGACCTGCTGCAATGCGCCCCGGCCGGGCGCTTTCTGCCCGATGCCCTGCACGCCGCCCGCTTCCTGTCCCGCTTCGTGCCCGCCGGGGTGCCGTGGGCGCATCTCGACATCGCCGGGCTGGCATGGACCGATGACGACCGGCCGCTGTCCCGCCGCGGCGCCACCGGCTTCGGCGTCCGCCTGCTGACGGCGCTGGCGCACCGGCTCGCCGTCTGAGGCGCCGGCCCTCGCCGCCGCCACCGTCCTGTCACCGCTTTGCCACGACACCCGGGCGCGATCCGGCTCGTTCTTCTTCCAACAGGGGCGCCACGGCGCCGACCAAGACCGAAGAAGGAGAAGCGATCATGCGTCGCATGCACAAGCTTGGCCCGAAGACCGTCCTCACCGCCCTGGTCCTGGGCCTGACGGCGCCGGTGCTGGCCGCCTGCGAGGACGAAGGCCCGATGGAACAGATGGGCGAACAGCTGGACGAAGCCGGCGAGGAAAGCGCCGAAGCCATGGAAGATGCTGCCGACCGCATGGAGGAGCGCACCGACCGCCTGGTCGACTGATCCCGCCCCCTCCCGAGGCGATGAACGGCAGTCCGGGCCGCCCCTTCCTGCTCCTGGGGGCGGCCCGGTCCTTTTGCGCCGGCGGCACCGGCGAACGCCGCCGGGGCGCCGCGTGTTGATGCGGTGACCCCGCCGCCGCCGGAGACATCCCATGCTGCCCGAGGCCGAACGCCGAGACCTCGCCGCTTTCACCCGGCGGGTGCTGATCGTCGCGGCCGTGGTGACCGGCCTGTGGGCGCTGTGGAAGATGGCGACCTTCGTCATCCTCGCCTTCGCCGGGGTGCTGCTGGCCGTCATCCTGCACCGGACGGCCGCCCTGCTCGCCCGCCTGCTGCGCATCGGCCGCATCTGGGGCCTTGCGCTGCTGCTGGTGCTGGCGGCGGTGACGCTGGTCGGCGGCGGCGCCCTGTTCGGCGCCCAGGCGGTGGCCCAGTTCCAGGAACTCAGCCAGACCGTGGAGCAAGGTTTCGGCCGCATCCGCGAGTGGATGGACGACACCGGCCTGATGGCGGTGGTGGAGGACACCACCGGCGGCGGCCTGCTGGACGGCGGCATGGCCATGCGGGTGATGACCGTCGCCTCCACCCTGTTCGACTTCGTGGTCGGCGTGCTCATCATCGTGTTCGTCGGCATCTATCTGGCGGTGTCGCCGGGCACCTACCGCACCGGCACGCTGATGCTGTTCCCGCCCAGCCGCCAGGACCGCATCGCCACCACCCTGGATGCCATGGGCGAAGGCCTGTGGCGGTGGACCCTCGGCCAGCTGGTGTCCATGCTGGCGGTGGGTGTGGGCGCGACGGTGCTGCTGCTGGCGCTGGATGTGCCCATGGCACTGGCGCTCGGCATCGTTGCCGGCGTGCTGGAGTTCATTCCCATCCTCGGCCCCTGGCTCGGGGCGGTGCCGGCGGTGCTGGTGGCGCTGACCGTCGATGTCGCCACCGCCGGCTGGGTGGCGCTCGGCTTCTTCGTGCTGCAGCAGGTGGAAAGCTACGTCATCGCCCCGGCGGCGGCGCGCTGGGCGGTGCATCTGCCGCCGGCCCTGGCGGTGGCGGCGACGGTGATCTTCACCCTGCTGTTCGGCTTCCTCGGCCTGGTGTTCGCGACGCCCTTCATGGTGGCGGTGATCATCGCCGTGCGGTCGCTCTACATCCGCGGCGCCCTGCAGCAGGACCCCGGCGACGGCCGCATGCCCGGCTGAGCCGCCCGCCGCGCCGCCGACCCTTCCGCGCGGCGGCATTTGCCGCTATCGTCCGGGCTCTGCGACTTCCTTCGCCCAGCCAGCCCTGACGGACCCGATGCCGCCCACCGGACCCCTCGCCCTCTACCGCAGCAAGCTTGCCTCCGGCGAGCTGAAGCCCGATTCGGCCCAGGCCCTGGCGGCCGAGAAGCTGGAGAGCCTCGCCCACGCCCTGCAGGGCTACGAGCCCTCCACCGGCGCCACCGGCTGGCGCGCCCGCTTCGGCTTCGCCCTGCGCCACCGCCGCGAGGAACCGGAAACGCCGCCGGGGCTCTACATCTACGGCGAGGTGGGGCGCGGCAAGTCCATGCTCATGGACCTGTTCTACCAGACGGCGCCGGTGGCGAAGAAACGCCGCCTGCACTTCCACGAGTTCATGCGCGACATCCACGCCGACTTCCACGCCCGCCGCAAGAGCAGGTCGGGCGGCGACGACGCGCTCGCCGACATCGCCCGCGGGGTGGCGGAAAAGACCTGGCTGCTGTGCCTGGACGAGCTGGAAATCCACGACATCGCCGACGCCATGATCGTCGGCCGCCTGTTCGAGGCGCTGATCGCCGCCGGCACGGTGATCGTCACCACCTCCAACCGGCCGCCGCAGGATCTCTACAAGGATGGCCTGCAGCGGGAGAAGTTCCTGCCCTTCATCGACCTGCTGTGCCGCCGCCTGGACGTGCTGCAGCTGGCCTCGGTGACCGATTACCGCCTGGGGCGGGTGCAGGGGTCCAAGGTCTACGTCACCCCCCTGGGGCCCACGGCCGATGCCGAGATCGAGGCCATCTTCCAGCGCCTGCTCGACGGCAAGCCGGCGGCGCCCGATTCGGTGGTGGTGCACGAGCGCGTCATCCCGGTGCCGCTGGCCGGCAACGGCACGGCGCGGTTTTCCTTCACCGACCTGTGCGACAAGCCGCTCGGCACCCACGACTACCTGCAGATCGCGACGCTCTACGACTGCGTGGTGATCGAGCGCATTCCCCGCCTGGGGCCGGAGAACCGCAACCAGGCGCGGCGCTTCGTGACGCTGATCGACGCCCTCTACGACCACAAGACCCTGATGGTCTGCTCCGCCGAGGCGCCGCCGGAAGACCTGTACCTGGAAGGCGACGGCAAGTTCGAATTCCAGCGCACCGTCAGCCGCCTGATGGAAATGCAGAGCGAAGACTACATCCGCCTGCCGCATCTGACCTGAGGGGGCTTTGCCCTCCGTGATCCCGTCCCCATGTCGTTTGGCAGCGTTTATTTCGGGGATCAGCCGGGTTATCCTCGGCAATGAAACGGGAGATGGTCATGCCGGACATCACTGCGATTCAGGACGTGGTTGAAACCGTGCTGCGGGAGCAGTTCGGTGACGCCGATGTTCATGTCGGCGCCGTGAGCCGCGAGCAGGATTGGGAAGGGGGCCCGCTGCTGCGCATCAACATCCTGTTCGACAACGGCGGCCGCATCCTGAACCCGCGCACGTCCTCGGGCCTCGTGCGGCATATCTGGCCGCGGCTGTCGAACCTGGGCGAAGACGCCTTTCCGGTTCTCTATTACCTCGACCGCAGACAAGCGGAGGGGGCCGGCACTGAAGCCGCCTGACCTGCTTCTGGCCGCGGACGATCTTGTCGCCGCTGGAAGAGGAAACGCGCGGCAGGCAAATCTCCGCCGCGCGGTCAGTTCCGCCTATTATGCCCTCTTTCACTGCCTCGCGCGCAGCGGTGCGGACCTGCTTGTCGGCAGTACTCGGCAGGCCCGCAGTGATGCGGCGTGGCGTCAGACCTACCGCGCGCTTGACCATGGGCTGGCAAAGCAGAACTGCATGGACCTGGCCGCAATCTCGCGGTTCCCGCAGGACATCCGGGATTTCGCCGCCGCCTTCGTGACCCTCCAGGCCAAGCGCCACAGCGCGGACTACGACCCTTTCGCCCGGTTTGCCAGAAGCGACGTCCTGCAGGATATCGCCGACGCGCGCGACGTCATCGCCCGGTTTCGCCGGGTACCGGCAGCCGACCGGCGCGCCTTCGCGGTCTTTGTCCTGTTCAAACGACGCCCCTAAGCCTCCCCCTACTCCGCCGCGTCCTTCCGCGTCAGGTACTGGGTGAGGTCCACGTCGTCGATCTGGTCTTCCCGCAGGCATTCCTCGGCATAGCGGCGGTAGACGCCGGAGCGCAGGAACAGTTCGAACAGGTCGCCGTCGATGTGGTTGTCCTTGCGCATGAAGTTGAGGATCTTCACGCACTCCGACAGCCGTTTCGGCGTCTTGTAGGGGCGGTCGGCGGCGGTCAGGGCCTCGAAGATGTCGGCGATGCCCATGATGCGTTCCGACACCCCCATCTGCTCGCCCTTCAGGCCGCGCGGGTAGCCGGTGCCGTCCATCTTTTCGTGGTGGTTGCCGGCGATCTCCGGCACCCGCCGCAGGTTCTTGGGGAACGGCAGCTTCTTCAGCATTTCCTGGGTCACCACGATGTGGTCGTTGATGACCTTGCGTTCCTCGTCGGTCAGGGTGCCGCGGCCGATGCACAGGTTGTAGATCTCGCCGCGATTGTACACGCCGACCCGGTGGTCCGGCCGGTCGGACAGCAGCGGCTCCACCGCCGGCGGGGGCGGCGGCGGATCGTCGGTGAGGCGCTGCGCTTCCTCCCACGACAGGCCGAGGGTACGGTCGAAGTGGCGCACGAAGGTGCGGGCGGCGATGTCCTTCACCCGCGCCTTGCGGTCGTCGGACATGAACTCGCCGCCGATGTTGCACTCTGCGATGAAGCGCCAGTCGGCATCCAGGGCCGCGCAGGTGGCGTCGAACTCGGCCCGCAGCGCCGCCTCGTCGCCACCTTCAGCGATGCCCTTCCACAGGGCGATCTCGGCATCGCGGCGCAGCACCTCGAAGCGGGTCCGCACCTCGTGGATGCGGTCGTAGATGGTTTCCAGCTTGGTGGCCTTGTCGACCACATATTCCGGCGTCGTCACCTTGCCGCAGTCGTGCAGCCAGGCGCCCAGGTACAGTTCGTACTTCTCGTCCTCGTCCAGCTCGTAGTCGGCGAACGGGCCGTCCTGCTCGGCGCAGGCGGCGTCGGCCAGCATGATGGCGAGCTTGGGCACGCGGGCGCAGTGGCCGCCGGTATAGGGCGACTTGGAGTCGATGGCCTCCGCGATCACCTTGATGACGCTGTCGAGCAGTCGCTTCTGGGCGGCGATCAGCTGCTGGTTGTCGATGGCGACGGCGGCCTGGCTGGCCAGCGCCTCCACCAGCGGCTGCACCTCGGCGGAGAACGACACCACGGTGCCGTCGTCGGTGCGGGCGTTGATCAGCTGCAGCACGCCGATGACCAGCCCGGAATAGTTCTTCAGCGGGATGGTGAGGAACGACCGCGAGCGGTAACCGGTGCCGGCATCGAACTTCTTGGTGCCGGAGAAGTCGAAGCCTTCCGCCTCGTAGGCGTCGTCGATGTTGATGGAGGCGCCGGTCAGGGCCACATGGGTGGCGACGTTGTTGTGGTTGGGCTGGCCGGTTTGCGGGTTGAACAGCGGCAGCGGCGGGAACGGGATGGGCACGCCGGTGGTGCCGCCCATGGCGGTGTTCAGGGTGTCGTTGCGCAGGATGGTGAAGCGCAGGGTATCGTCGTCGGTGCGCAGATACAGGGTGCCGCCGTCGGCGTTGGTGAGATCCTTCGCCTCCAGCAGGATGCGTTCCATCAGCCGGTCGTGGTTGTGCTCCGCCGACAGGGCGATGCCCAGTTCGATGAGCTTCTCCAGCCGACGGTTGCGTCGCGCCTCGTCAGGCGTTTCCGCCTGCGCCGACAGTGCCAGGGTCGATTCCACAGCCATCCCGCATCCCTTCCGACGGCGGCCCCCGCTGCCGCCGCTGCCCATGACGCCCCTATGATGACGCCCCAAGTGTACCTGAATGCCCGCCTGCATCCGGCCCCTGACTTTAGCATAGTCATAGGTGGTAGATAGCCCCTCGCGTGCCGAAATGTTGCGGTGCAGGCGGGCCACTGCGGGCTTGACGCCCCGGCCTGCATCCGGTCTGGTTGACCAACCCATTGAAGGACCACGAAACCACCATGCCCTTTGCGTCGCTGCGCGATTTCATGGACCGGCTGGAGCGGGAGGGCCGCCTGGTGCGCGTCCGCACGCCGGTGTCCACCCACCTGGAAATGACCGAGATCCAGACCCGCCTGCTGGCGGAGCAGGGGCCGGCGGTGCTGTTCGAGGATGTCCGCCGCGAGGACGGCACGCCGCACGACATGCCGGTGCTGGTCAACCTGTTCGGCACGGTGGAGCGCGTCGCCTGGGGCATGGACCGCACGCCGGAGCAACTGCGCGAGGTGGGCGAGACGCTGGCCTTCCTCAAGCAGCCGGAACCGCCCGGCGGCTGGCGCGAGGCGCTGGAGCTGATGCCGCTTCTGAAGACGGTCATGGCCATGAAGCCGAAGACCGTCGGCTCCGCCCCCTGCCAGGAGGTGGTGCTGACCGGCGACGACGTCGACCTGTCGCGCATCCCGGTGCAGGGCTGCTGGCCGGGCGAGCCGGCGCCGCTCATCACCTGGCCGCTGGTGGTGACCCAGGGCCCGACCGGCAAGCGGGAGGACGCCTTCAACCTCGGCATCTACCGCATGCAGGTGACGGGGAAGAATACGACCCTCATGCGCTGGCTGAAGCATCGCGGCGGCGCCCAGCACTACGCCCGCTGGGCGAAGGAGAAGAAGCATCCGCTGCCGGCCGCGGTGGTCATCGGCGCCGACCCCGGCGTCATCCTGGCGGCGGTGACGCCGGTGCCGGATACCCTGTCGGAATACCAGTTCGCCGGCCTGCTGCGCGGCCGCAAGGTGGAGCTGGTGGACTGCAAGACGGTGCCGCTCAAGGTGCCGGCGACGGCCGAGATCGTGCTGGAAGGCCACGTCATGCTCGACGAGTTCGGCGACGAGGGGCCGTACGGCGACCACACCGGCTATTACAACAGCGTGGAGCCGTTCCCGGTGTTCCGGGTGTCGGCCATCACCATGCGGCGCAAGCCGATCTACCTGTCCACCTTCACCGGCCGCCCGCCCGACGAGCCGAGCGTGCTGGGCGAGGCGTTGAACGAGGTGTTCATCCCCCTGCTGGTGCAGCAGTTCCCGGAGATCGTCGATTTCTGGCTGCCGCCGGAGGGCTGTTCCTATCGCATTGCCGTGGTCAGCATGAAGAAGGCCTACCCCGGCCATGCCAAGCGGGTGATGATGGGGGTGTGGTCGTTCCTGCGGCAGTTCATGTACACCAAGTTCGTCATCGTGGTGGACGACGACATCAATTGCCGCGACTGGAAGGACGTCATGTGGGCCATCTCCACCCGCATGGACCCGGCGCGCGACATCACGGTGGTGGAGGGGACGCCCATCGACTATCTCGACTTCGCCTCGCCGGAAAGCGGCCTCGGCGGCAAGATCGGGCTGGACGCCACCAACAAGTGGCCGCCCGAGACCAAGCGCGAGTGGGGCGAGAAGATCCGCATGACCGACGAGGTGATCGACACCGTCACCCGCAAGTGGGACAGTTACGGCCTGCCCGGCAGCGGCAAGCCGATCTGGAAGTAAAGGCACCGGAGCCCTCGCGCGACCGTTCGAGCAAGCCACGATCCCACGGCGCGACGGCGCCGCGCGGCCCCTGCCGCGAGAGCCAAGCGGGCCGAAGGTCCGCGCCCGGCGCCTGAGGGCAAACAGACTGCCCGGCGCCTGAGGGGCAAAGAGTAACCTACGGCGCGACCGCGCCGCGCGGCCCCTGCCGCGGGAGCCAAGCGGGCACAGGCCCGCGCCCGGCGCCTGAGGGGCAAACAGAAAGAAGGAGTAACCATGAGCCAGGCCCAGCAGGATACCGCCGCCCTTTCGCTGCTTGATGATCTGGTGCGCAAGGCGCAGGCGGCCGGGGCCGATGCCGCCGATGCGGTGCTGGTGGATGCCCGCTCGCTGTCGGTCGGCTATCGCCTGGGCGAGCTGGAGCACCTGGAGCGCAGCGAGGGCCAGGACATCGGCCTGCGGGTCTTCGTCGGCAAGCGGTCGGCCATCGTCTCCTCCGCCGACAGCCGGCCGCCGGCCCTGGCGGAACTGGTGGAGCGCGCCGTCGCCATGGCGCGGCAGGTGCCGGAGGACGAGTTCTCCGGCCTCGCCGACCCCGACCAGCTGGCCCGCGAGCTGCCCGACATCGACTGCTTCGACCCGACCGAACTCAGCGCCGAGCAGATGATCGCCATGGTGACGGAGGCGGAGGACATCGCCCGCCAGAACCCGAAGATCGTCAACAGCGAGGGCGCGCAGGCCGGCTGGGGGCATTCGTCGGTGGCGGTGGTGGGCAGCAACGGCATGGCGCTGTCCTACCGCGTCTCCAACGTGTCGCTGTCCTGCGTGGTGCTGGCCGGCGGTGACGACGGCGGCATGGAGCGCGACTACGACTACGACACCACCAACTACGTCGAGGCCCTGAAGTCGCCGGCGGAGATCGGCCGCCGCGCCGCCGAGCGGGCCGTGCGCCGGGTGGGCGCGCGGCGGCTGAAGACCATGCGGGTGCCGGTGATCTACGATCCGCGCGTCTCCCGCGGCATGATCGGCCACCTGCTGGGGGCCATCAACGGCGCCAGCATCGCCCGCGGCACGTCGTTCCTGAAGGACAAGCTGCACCAGCCGGTGATGAGCGAGGCCATCACCCTGGTGGAAGACCCCCACCGCCCGCGCGGCCTGCGCTCCCGCCCCTGCGACGGCGAAGGGCTGCCCAACGTGCGGCGCAACCTGGTCGACCAGGGCACCCTCACGACCTGGCTGCTCGACCTGCGCTCCGCCCGCCAGCTGGGGCTGCAGAGCACCGGCCACGCCAGCCGGGGCACCTCGTCGCCGCCGTCACCCTCGGCCACCAACGTGTGGATCGAGCCCGGCAGCCAGTCCCCGCAGGAACTGATGGCCGACCTAAAGGAAGGCATCTACGTCACCGACCTGTTCGGCTCCGGCGTCAACGGCATCACCGGCGACTACAGCCGCGGCTTCTCCGGCCTGTGGATCGAGAACGGCGAATGCGCCTTCCCGGTCAACGAGATGACCATCGCCGGCAACCTCAAGGACATGTTCCGCACCCTGACGCCGGCCAACGACCTCGACCTGCGATTCGGCATGGATGCACCCACCCTGCGCCTGGAAGGCGTGACGGTGGCCGGGCAGTAGCAGGACGACCGGCGACCAGGACCTGATCCGTCCGGACGTGGTGGCCGGCGTCGAAGATGACGGTCCGGTCGGCGGATAGCGGGAAGGACAGGAACCGCACTCGGAGGAAAGACCAGCCCCGCTCGACCGGATTGAATTTGGAGAGAGTACGGCGGCAGCGGGACGAGAGTGATGTTGTCCGGAACGCGTGGCGCCGCCTGCAAGCCGGAATGAAACGGGCTTTTTTTGCCCCGCCCCGGTGCGCCGGTCGCCCGCAGGCGCGGTTTCCGGCAGCGGTGGGGTTTCATCGGAGGGCGTGGTGCTATAGGTTATAAGGAAAGCGTAACCTATGGCCGCCCTCGCCACAGGAACGGGCGGGCGGCCGAGAGCGAGGACCGATTGGAACCGTGGGTGTGATCAGCGCTGGACATCCGGTGGCCGGGCTCGGTCCGGCGGCGCGGCGCAGCCTCGGTGCAGCGGATGGCGATGGCGTCTATGCCGCCATCGACCTGGGGACCAACAATTGCCGCATGCTGGTCGCCCGGCCGACGCCGGACGGCTTTCGGGTGATCGACAGCTATTCGCGCATCACCCGCCTCGGCGAAGGGTTGGCCGGCAGCGGCAAGCTGTCGCGGGCGGCCATGGACCGCACCCTGGATGCCCTGTCCCACTGCGCCGACAAGATGCACCGCCGAGGCGTCACCGCCGCCCGCACCGTGGCGACGGAAGCCTGCCGCCGGGCCCGCAACGGCCCCGACTTCCTGGACGAGGTGCGACGCCGGACCGGCCTGCGCCTTGAAACCATCTCGCCCGCCGAGGAAGCGCGGCTGGCGCTGGCCGGCTGCGCCCCGCTGCTGGATGCCGACATCCCCTATGCCCTGGTGTTCGACATCGGCGGCGGATCGACCGAACTGCTGTGGGTGGAGGTGCAGCCGGGCGGCCGCCTGGACGTGCAGGGCCTCGCCAGCCTGCCGCTGGGCGTCGTCACGGTGGCGGAGGAATGCGGCGGCGGCGACCTGTGCGACCGCACCTATCGGGCGGTGAAGGAACGGGTGGTGCATCTGCTGCGGCCGTTCGAGTCCATGCACACCCTGGCCGACCGGGTGCGGCGGGGCGAGGTGCAGATGCTCGGCACCTCGGGCACCGTCACCACGCTGGGCGGGGTTCACCTCGGCCTCAAGCGCTATGACCGCTCGCTGGTGGACGGCATCAGCATCGATTTCGCCGACATCCTCGACGTCAGCCGCCGCCTGTGCTGCATGACCCTGCGCGAACGCGCGCAGCAGCCGTGCGTCGGGCGGGAACGGGCCGACCTGGTGCTGTCCGGCTGCGCCATTCTTGAAGCCCTGTGCGAGCTGTGGCCGGTGGGACGCCTGCGCGTCGCCGACCGCGGCCTGCGCGAGGGCATGCTGCTCGACCTCATGCGGGTCGATGCCATGGAGGTTGCATAACGATCATGACACGCAAGCCCACCTCCTCCCGCGGCGGCGCCCGGCGCTCTGCGGCGGGGGCGGTCGCCAATACGGGCGGCCGGCAGCTGACGGTGCGGGTGAAGACCGCCAAGCAGCGGTCCAAGTCCTCCGCCGCGTGGCTGCAGCGCCAGCTGAACGACCCCTATGTCGCCGAAGCCAAGGCGCGCGGCCTGCGATCCCGCGCCGCCTTCAAGCTGATCGAGCTGGACGACCGCTTCGGCGTGCTGCGCCCCGGCGCCCGCGTGGTCGACCTCGGCGCCGCCCCCGGCGGCTGGACCCAGGTGGCGGTGGAACGGGTGAAGGCCGGCCAGCCCGGCGGCGGTCAGGTGGTCGGGCTCGACATCCTGGAGTGGGAAAGCGTGCCCGGCGCCACCTGCATCACCAAGGATTTCAACGACGACGACGCGCCGGACGTGCTCAAGAAGGCGCTCGGCGGCCCGGCGGACGTGGTGCTGTCGGACATGGCGGCCCCCACCACCGGCCACCCGGCGACCGACCACCTGCGCATCATGAACCTGCTGGAGCTGGCCTGGGACTTCGCCGAGGACGTGCTCGCCCCCGGCGGCACCTTCATCTGCAAGGTGTTCCAGGGCGGCACCGAGGGCGACCTGCTGGCCCGCATGAAGCAGTCGTGCGAGACGGTGCGCCACGCCAAGCCGCCGGCCAGCCGCAAGGACAGCGCCGAGCTGTACGTCATCGCCAGCGGCTTCAAGGGCCGCCCGGCGACCACCGCCGCCAGGCATCAGGAGGACGAGGCGTGAGCGCCGAACCGCAGACGTCGACCGACACCCCCACCCCGGCCACCGCCGCGCCGGCCAAGCCGGCCATGAACCAGTGGCTGAAGCTGCTGCTGGAGGCCGGGCCGCTGGTGGTGTTCTTCGTCGGCAACAACAAGTTCGGCATCATCCCGGCCACCGGCGCCTTCGTGGTGGCGACGGTGATCTCGCTGGCCGTGACCTGGGCGCTGGTCCGCCGCCTGCCGGCGGTGCCGCTGATTTCCGGCATCTTCGTCGTCGGCTTCGGCGGGCTGACGATCCTGCTGGAGGACGAGCTGTTCATCAAGCTCAAGCCCACCATCGTCAACGCCCTGTTCGCGCTGACCCTGTTCGTCAGTCTGGGCCTGCGCAAGAACGTGCTGAAGATCGTGTTCGACGCCGCCTTCCACCTCACCGACGAGGGCTGGCGCAAGCTGACCTGGCGGTGGGCGTGGTTCTTCGTGCTGCTGGCCGCCCTGAACGAAGTGGTCTGGCGCACCTTCCCCACCGACGTGTGGGTGCAGTTCAAGGTGTTCGGCATCATGCCGCTGACCATCGTGTTCAGCCTGACGCTGATCCCGCTGCTGACCAAGTACCACCCGGAGAAGGAAGGCCAGGCCTGACGCCCAGGTGCCGGCCCGCTTGACCGCGGGCCGGGCGCGCCCCATTCTCAGGAAGGAAGACAGGCTTTTTCTTGCCGGAGAACGTCCATGACCGGACCCAGCGCCGCGTCGGGCACCGCCCCCTCCCCCGCCGCTCCTGCCTCGCCGGAGCAGGTGCTGTCGCGGGCGAGCATCCGGGCGGCCGACCATCTGGGCCTGACCAACGCCCTGCTGGCCCGCATCCTGGGCCTGTCAGAGGCGTCGGTGTCGCGGCTGCGGGCCGGCCGCTACCTGCTGCAGCGCGACCGCAAGGAGTTCGAGCTGGCGCAGCTGTTCCTGCGCATCGTGCGCAGCCTGGATGCCGTCACCGGCGGCGATGATGCCTCCGCCCGCTCCTGGCTGCGGGCCGACAACCTGGCCCTGGGCGCCCGCCCCATCGACCTGATGACCACCGTGCGCGGCCTGGTAGCGACGGCGGACTATGTGGACTCCCGACGCGCTGTCCTCTGAGGCCCGGCCCTACCGCGCCGAGGTGTGGCGGGTGGTGGAATCGCAGTCGCGCGCCGCCACCATGCGCCTGACCGACAGCCTGCACGACCAGCAGCTGCTGGAAGACCTCATCGACGAGGTGAAGCCCGCCCTGCCGCCGGCGTGCCGCGGCCTGCACTACCTGCTGGCGACGCCGTTCCGCTATGCGCCCTATCCCCATGGCTCGCGCTTCCGCCGCGCCGGCCAGCGCGACGGCGTGTTCTACGCCGCCGAGGACGTGTTCTGCGCCATGGCGGAAACCGCCTTCTACCGCCTGCTGTTCTTCGCCGAATCGCCCGCCACCCGCCTGCCCGAACGGCCGACCGAGCACACCGCCTTCGCCGTCCCCTGCGCCAGCGAGCGGGCCCTGGACCTGACCGCACCGCCCCTGTCCGACGACGGGGCGCAGTGGACCGACCGCAGCGACTACGCCGCCTGCCAGGCCCTGGCCGACACCGCCCGCGCGGCGGGGGTGGAGGTGATCCGCTATGCCTCGGTGCGCGACCCCGACGGCGGCCGCAACGTCGCCGTCCTGACGCCCGCCGCCCTGGCCGCCCGCGAGCCGCAGCAGGTGCAGACCTGGCGGGTGTTCATCCGGCTGGCTGGGGTGCAGGTGGCGCGGGAGTTTCCGCCGGCGACGCGGGAGTATCCCGAGGCCGACTTCGGCGCCGATCCGCGGCTAGCGACATTCTGGCAGCGGCCCTGAGGTGGCGGGCGCCCGGCAGACGTAGAAAAGCCCGGCAAGTCAAAGACTTGCCGGGCTTTTGCTGGTCGGAGTGAGAGGATTCGAACCTCCGGCCCCTGCCTCCCGAAGACAGTGCTCTACCAGGCTGAGCTACACTCCGTCGCTTGGAGGCCCGGTATATAGACCGCGGAGCGGGGGCCTTGCAAGCGGTTTTTTCAACTTTCTCCGCCACATCGCCCCGGCGGCGCGGCGGTGCCTCGGGCGGCCGTCAGTAGGCGCGCTCGACGCAGAAATCGATGATGTCCGACAGCGCCGTGCGCATGGCCGAGGGCGGGAACACCTCCAGCGCCGCGCGGGCCTGCTCGCCGTACTGGCGGGCGCGGACGCGGGTTTCTTCCAGGCTGCCGTGCTTCTGCATCAGGGCCATGGCCTGCGGCAGGTCGTCCGGCGTCTGATCCAGGTCTTCCAGGCAGCGGCGCCAGAAGGTCTTTTCCTCCTCCGACCCGCGCTGGAAGGCGAGGATCACCGGCAGGGTCAGCTTGCCCTCGCGGAAATCGTCGCCCACCGTCTTGCCCAGTTCGGCCTGACGGGCGGAATAGTCGAGGTAGTCGTCCACCAGCTGGAAGGCGATGCCGAGCGCCATGCCGTAATCGCGCATGGCCTGTTCCTCCGCCTCCGGCCGCTCCGCCACCACGGCGCCGACCTGGCAGGCGGCGGCGAACAGTTCCGCCGTCTTGCCCTTGATGACTTCCAGGTAGGCGGCTTCGTCGGTGTCGGTGTCGTTGGTGGTGATCAGCTGCGCCACCTCGCCCTCGGCGATGACCGAGGAGGCGCGCGACAGGATCGCCAGCACCTTGAGGTTGCCGTCCTCCACCATCAGCTCGAAGGCGCGGGAGAACAGGAAGTCGCCCACCAGCACGCTGGCCTGGTTGCCCCACACCGCGTTGGCCGACTGGCGGCCGCGGCGCAGTTCGCTTTCGTCCACCACGTCGTCGTGCAGCAGGGTGGCGGTGTGGATGAACTCGACGCAGGTGGCCAGCTTGACGTGGCGCTGCCCGTCGTAGCCGCACAGGCGGGCGGCGGCGAGCGTCATCAGCGGCCGCAGCCGCTTGCCGCCGGCGGCGACGATGTGGCCGGCGAGCTGCGGGATCAGCGCCACCGGGCTCTGCATGCGCTCGACGATGGTGCGGTTGACGCCCTGCATGTCGGCTTCGACGAGCGCCACCAGGGCATCGAGCGCGGCGGCCTTCGGCTTCTGGTTCTCTTCCACGGTCGTTCCTATACAATAGGGTCCGCGCCGGTGCGGCGCCGGTAGCGCCCCGACCCTATGCGCGCCGGGAGAATAGAAGCGGCTTTCAGGGGCGGTCAAGCGATTGCGGCCGTTTTCCGGCTGCGGGCGGAGAGGGCATGAAGGAGATCCTGCGGACTAACGATCCGGTGCTGCTGTCGGCGCTGGAGGCGGCGCTGTCGGGCGCCGGCATCCCCTGCGTGGTGTTCGACGGCTACACCAGCATCGCCGAGGGGTCGCTGGGGGTGCTGCCGCGCCGCCTGATGGTCGACGACGAGGATGCCGCCGAGGCCGCCCAGGTGCTCGATCACCTGCGCGAAACGGCGGAGAACGGGCGGTGACGGCGCCGATTTCCGCCACTGATGCCACCGCCGGGGCGCTGACCGAGGACCGCCTGCTGGGTGGCCGGGTGCGCCTGCTGCAGCCGCGCGACGGCTACCGCGCCGCCGTCGACCCGGTGCTGCTGGCCGCCGCCTGCCCGGCCCGGCCGGGGCAGAGCGTGCTCGACATGGGCATCGGCACCGGCGCCGCCAGCCTCGCCCTGGCGGCGCGGGTGACGGACCTGCAGCTGATCGGCCTGGAATGGCGGCCGGAGACGGCGCAGCTCGCCCGCCGCAACATGGCGTTGAACGACATCGCCGCCGCCATCGCCGTGGGCGATGCCAAGCGCCCGCCGCTGCCGCCCGAGTCGGTTGACCATGTGCTGACCAACCCGCCCTTCGCCAGCGGCGGCACCCTGCCGCCCGACCCCGGCCGCGCCAGCGCCCATGTGGAGGGGGCGACGGACCTTGCCGACTGGCTGAAGGGCTGCCTGCGCTGCCTGCGCCCGCGCGGCTGGCTGACACTGATCCACCGCGCCGACCGCCTGGACGACGTGCTGGCGGGGCTGCATCGCCAGTGCGGCGCCGTGACCGTCATCCCCCTGTGGCCCCGCGCCGGCGAGCCCGCCCGCCGGGTGATCGTGCGCGCCCGCAAGGGGGTGCGGAGCCCGGCGGTGCTGCAGCCGGGGCTGGTGCTGCACGCGGCGGACACTAAGTACACTGCCGCCGCCGAGGCGGTGCTGCGCGACGCGGCACCGCTGTTCCCCGACCCGCCGGGCGCTGCCCGGTCGTGACGCTTTTGATGGATGTGCCGAGACGATGCTGACGAAGGTTCTGTTCACCGTTGCGGCGGTGGTGATCGTGTGGTGGCTGTTCAAGGCGTTCCAGCGCTGGCAGACGGGCACCGTCACCCGCCAGCGCCCCCACGAACGCGCCGCCCAGGCCGCCCGCGACGCGGTCCACGCCCGCATGCGCGCCCACGGCGACCTGGAACCCGAGGCCCGGGTCACGGTAGAAGACCTGGAACAATGCCCGGCGTGCGGGACGTGGAAGCCGGCGGGGGAGAAGTGCGGGTGCGGGCGGGGGTGAGGGTTGCGGCCCCTGACTGCTTTCACGCGGACCGTCCGACGGGGGAAATGGCGCGGATGGCGGTCGCCGGTCTGGTGCTGATGCGCCAGCGGCCCGGAACGTTATCGGGCGCGGTCTTCCTGCCCCCTGGAGGACAAGACCGGCGTCGTGGTGCATGTGTATGCAACCGACCTGACCGGATTGGCCCTCGACGCCATCCCCGAGCACATCCAGCCGACCGGTCAGCGGCAGGGCCTGCGCCAGAGGGGCATAGACCGGTGTGGCGCAGCTATCCCCACCTTCAGCTGAGGCCGGCGAAGGCCGCCATGTGGAAGGCGGCCTGCTCGGGCGCGTAAGCCTCGCCCACCGGACAGGCATGGCGCGCCAGACACCCCCGCGAACGGCAGGCTGCCCCCGCCTCCGACCGCACATGCGCCCGACAGGCGGCCACATCGTACCCCTCGGCGGTGAAGGCACTCACCGGACAGGCGGCGAGGCAGGGCTTCGCCGCGCAGGAGTCGCACGGGTGCGGCGCCGGCCGGTGCTCCGGCAGCGGCAGCCGGTCCTCGAACAGCAGGGCGGCGCGATAGGCGTGCCACGGCCCGTATTGCGGGTGCAGCAGCACACCGACCGGCGACGGTTGCACCCCTTCCGCCGCCATGGCCCAGCGCTGGAACGGATGGTACGGCGGCCCTTCGAACGGAAACACCACCCGCGCGCCCAGCGCCGCCGCGACCGGCTCCATCACCCGCCGCGTCCAGGCATCCAGCTCGTGCGGCCGGTCTTCGGCCCGGCGGGCGCGGGAAAACGCCTGCCACAGGGCCGGCCCGGCATTGCCGACCAGCACGATCGTGCCGCCCTCCGGCGGGTGAAAGGCGCCGCGCAGGAGGAGGCCGTGGGGGTGGAGGAGGGAGGAGATCGCGTCCAGCATGGCCCCACTCTGCCGGCTGGCGCCGCCGCCGCCAAGGCCCTCGTCCCCCTCCGCCGCCACGCCCCGCCTTGACTCCGCCCGCCGATCGGCCTATTACACCCTCACCTTCGTCCCCAGGGGCGGAGTGTGTCATCACGCTGCTTCGGGCCTAGGGCTCCCGAGGGGGCACGCCAGTCCGCGAGGGTTCGCGCACTGGCGCGATACCGCTTGGTCGACGCGACTTCACAAAGGATTCGCATGTTCGAAAGTCTGTCCAGCCGGCTCGGCTCCGTCTTCGACAAGCTCCGCGGTCGCGGTGCGCTGTCGGAGGCCGACGTCTCGGAGGCCATGCGCGAGGTGCGCGTCGCCCTCCTGGAGGCGGATGTCGCCCTGCCGGTGGTCAAGGACTTCGTCGCCAAGGTGAAGGAACGCGCCGTCGGCCAGGAAGTGATCAAGTCGATCACCCCCGGCCAGATGGTCGTCAAGATCGTCCACGACGTGCTGGTCGACACCCTCGGCGCCGACGACGAGGACAGCGCCATCAACCTGCGCGCCACCCCGCCGGTGCCGATCCTCATGGTCGGCCTGCAGGGCTCGGGCAAGACCACCACCTCGGGCAAGCTCGCCCTGCGCCTGCGCACCCGCGAGCGCAAGAAGGTGATGGTCGCCTCGCTCGACGTCTACCGCCCGGCGGCGCAGAAGCAGCTGGAAGTGGTGGCGGCCCAGGCCGAGGTGATCAGCCTGCCCATCGTCCCCGGCCAGATGCCGGTGGAGATCGCCCGCCGCGCCATGGACGAGGCCCGCAAGGGCGGCTTCGACGTAGTCATCCTCGACACCGCCGGCCGCCTGCACATCGACCAGGAGCTGATGGACGAGGTCGCCCAGGTGCGCGATGTCGTCCGCCCGGCCGAGACGCTGCTCGTCACCGACGCCATGATCGGCCAGGACGCCGTCAACCTGGCGCGCGAGTTCAACGAGAAGATCGGCATTTCCGGCATCGTGCTGACCCGCGTCGACGGCGATGCCCGCGGCGGCGCGGCGCTGTCCATGCGCGCCGTCACCGGCAAGCCCATCAAGCTGCTCGGCATGGGCGAGAAGCTGGACCAGCTGGAAGGCTTCCACGCCGACCGCATCGCCGGCCGCATCCTCGGCATGGGCGACGTGGTCAGCCTGGTGGAGAAGGCCGCCGCCACCTTCGAGGCCGAAGAGGCCGAGAAGATGGCGGCCAAGCTGCTCGACGGCAAGTTCGACATGGACGACATGCTGTCGCAGCTGCGCCAGATCCAGAAGATGGGCGACATCAAGGGCATCCTCGGCATGCTGCCGGGCATCGGCAAGATGCAGAAGCAGCTCGACGCCGCCAAGATCGACGACAAGATGATCAAGCGGCAGGAAGCCATCATCCTGTCCATGACCAAGCGCGAGCGCCGCAACCCCGACCTTCTGAAGGCCAGCCGCAAGAAGCGCGTGGCGGAAGGGTCCGGCACCACGGTGCAGGAGGTCAACAAGCTGCTGAAACAGCATCAGCAGATGGCCGACGTCATGAAGCGCATGAAGAAGATGGGCGGCAAGAAGGGCCTGATGGGCGCCATGTCGAAGATGTTCGGCGGCGCCATGCCGCCGGCCGGCATGCAGGGCGCCCTGCCGCCGGACATGCTGCAGGGCATGGGCGGCAAGGGCGGTGCCGGTGGCGGCATGCCCGACCTGTCCGCCCTCGGCAAGGGCCTGCCCGGCGGTCTGCCGCCGGATCTGCTGAAGGCCATGCAGAAGGGCAAGAAGAAATGACGGGCCGGCGGCGGCCCCGTGCCGCCGCCGCCTCCCCGCTCACCGGCCGGGCCGCTGCGGTCCTGCCATCGACCTTTGTTTTGTTGAAGAACCTGGAGACCGGTACATGTCCCTGAAGATTCGCCTGTCGCGCGGCGGTGCCAAGAAGCGTCCGTTCTACCGCATCGTCGTTGCCGACGCCCGCGCCCCGCGCGATGGCCGCTTCATCGAGAAGCTGGGCACCTACAACCCGATCCTGCCGACCGAGCACAACGACCGTCTGGCCCTGAAGACCGAGCGCGTCCAGTACTGGATCGCCAGCGGCGCCCAGCCGACCGACCGCGTGCGCAAGCTGCTGGCCCAGGCCGGTCTGGTCGAAGCCGCCGCCGTGCCGGAGCAGACCAAGAAGAACCAGCCGAAGGCGAAGGCGCAGGAGCGTCTGCGCGAGGCCGCCGAGAAGGCCGCCGCCGCTGCTGCCGCCGCCGAGGAAGGCGCGGCCGAGTAATCGGCTGCCGCATCCCCTATGGCGCCGGAACCGGCCATGGCCGAGCAAGGGACTGAGGATCGGGTGCTGGTGGGCGTCGTTGTCGGCGCCCACGGCATCCGCGGCGACGTCAAGGTGAAGAGCTTCACCGGCGATCCCGAAGGCGTGGCCGCCTATGGCCCCGTCCAGACGGAAAGCGGGCAGCGGACCTTTGCCCTGCGCGTCAAGGGCGTGGCCAAGGGCACGGTGATCTGCGCCGTCAAGGGCGTCACCGACCGCAACGCCGCCGAGGCGCTGAAGGGCACCCGCCTCTACCTGCCGCGCACCTCGCTGCCGCCGCAGGCCCTGGCCGAGGACGAGTTCTACCATGCCGACCTGGTCGGGCTGACGGCCGAGATGGCCGACGGCTCCGGCGTGGTCGGCACGGTGGCCGCCGTCTACGACTTCGGCGCCGGTGACATCCTGGAGCTGAAGCCGGTGCCGGGCGGGGTGACCGCCAAGCCGGTGCTGGTGCCGTTCACCCGTGCCGTTGTGCCGGTGGTGGACGTGGCCGCCGGCCGGGTGGTGATCGACCCGCCGGCCGGGCTCATCGACGAGTCGCGGCCGGAGGATCACCGCGAGGCCGACGCCGACGGGGGCGACTCCGCGGCCGACGGCGGCGACGGGGAGCGGGAATGACCGCCGCGGCCTTCCGGGCCGTGGTCCTGACGCTGTTCCCGGAGATGTTTCCGGGGCCGCTCGGGCATTCCCTGGCCGGAAAGGCGCAGGCCGATGGCCTGTGGTCGCTGGAAACGGTGGACATCCGGTCCTTCGCGCGCGATAAACACCGCACCGTCGATGATACGCCGTTCGGGGGCGGGGCCGGCATGGTCATGCGTCCCGACGTCGTGGATGCCGCCATCGGGTCGGCCTGGCCCGGCGAGGGGCCGGTCATTTACCTCACCCCGCGGGGCAAGGTGCTTGACCAGCCGCTGGTGAAGGACCTGGCGCGGCAGCCGGCGGTGACGATCCTCTGCGGACGCTATGAAGGGGTCGACCAGCGCGTGCTGGACGCCCGCGGCGTTCTGGAGATCAGCGTCGGCGACTTCGTGCTGTCCGGCGGCGAAGCGGCGGCCATCGTCCTGCTGGACGCGGTGGTGCGCATGCTTCCCGGCGTGGTCGGCAAGACGGAGTCGCTGGAGCAGGAGAGTTTCGAGACCGGCCTGCTGGAACACCCGCTGTATACGCGGCCGCAGGTCTGGAACGGCATCCCGGTGCCGGAGGTCTTGATGAGTGGGCATCACGCCCGAATAGAGGCCTGGCGTCGGGACCAGGCCGAGGACATCACCCGGCAGCGCCGCCCGGACCTGTGGTCCCGCTACGTCGCCGCCCAGAAGCAAGAGCAAGAGGGTTGATCCCATGAACATTATCGAACAGCTCGAAAAAGAGCAGGTCGCCAAGCTCACCCCGGAGCACGGCATTCCCGACTTCGCCCCCGGCGACACCGTGCGCGTGCACGTGAAGGTCGTTGAAGGCAACCGCGAGCGTACCCAGGCCTACGAAGGCGTGTGCATCGCCCGCAAGAACGACAGCATCAACAGCTCCTTCACCGTCCGCAAGATTTCCTTCGGCGAAGGCGTCGAGCGCGTGTTCCCGCTGTACTCCCCGGCGCTGGAGCGCATCGAGGTGGTGCGTCGCGGCAAGGTGCGCCGCGCGAAGCTGTACTACCTGCGCGACCGTCGCGGCCGTTCCGCCCGTATCGTCGAGGACACCCAGGCGACCATCAAGGCGAAGGCGCACGAGCGTCAGGTCGACCAGGACCTGCGCGCCAAGAAGAACGAGGGCTGAGGCTCTTGGCGGGTGCCGTCGTGACACACGATGGCACCCGTTCTGTATCACCGGGCGCGCACGGTCCGACTCCGTTGGACAGGCGCGCCCGGTTTTCATATGCTCCGCATGCCTCGGGGAAGTTGGGGGGAATGCGGCCCGTTTCGGGCCGATGCCGCGGTGGCGGCACCAGGGCGCCAGCGCGCCCGCCCGGCGCCTGAGGGCGCAGGCGATCGGCAACGGTCGGCTGCATTGATGCAACACACCGACATGGAGTGGATCGGAGATGGCCGAGCCCCGCACCCTCTTCGACAAGATCTGGCAGTCGCACCTGGTGGACGTGCAGGACGATGGTACCTGCCTGCTCTACATCGACCGCCACATGGTGCACGAGGTCACCAGCCCGCAGGCCTTTGAAGGTCTGCGCAACACCGGCCGCCAGGTCCGCCGGCCGCAGAACACGCTGGCGGTCGCCGACCACAACGTGCCGACCACCGATCGCTCCGCCGGCATCGCCGACGAGGAAAGCCGCATCCAGGTCGAGACGCTGGAAAAGAACACCGCCGAATTCGGCGTGCCGTACTTCCCCATGACCGACATCCGCCAGGGCGTGGTGCACATCGTCGGGCCGGAACAGGGTTTCACCCTGCCGGGCACCACCATCGTCTGCGGCGACAGCCACACCGCCACCCACGGCGCCTTCGGCGCGCTGGCCTTCGGCATCGGCACCTCCGAGGTCGAGCATGTGCTGGCCACCCAGACGCTGCTGCAGGCGCCGGCCAAGAACATGCGGGTGACCGTGAAGGGCCACGTCGGCCCCGGCGTCACCGCCAAGGACATCGTGCTGGCCATCATCGGCCGCCTGGGCACCGCCGGCGGCACCGGCTACGTCGTCGAATACGCCGGCGAGGCCATCGAGGCGCTGTCCATGGAAGGCCGCATGACGGTCTGCAACATGACCATCGAGGCGGGCGCCCGCGCCGGCCTGATCGCCCCCGACGCCACCACCTTCGACTACCTGAAGGGCCGCCCCATGGCCCCCAAGGGCGCCGCCTGGGAAGCCGCCGTCTCCTACTGGAAGACGCTGAAGACCGATCCGGGCGCCCGCTTCGACGTCGAGATCGAGCTGGACGCCGCCGCCATCGAGCCGCACGTCACCTGGGGCACCAGCCCGGAAGACGTGGCGCCGATCAGCGCCGCCATTCCGGCGCCGGACAGCTTCAAGGACGCCGCCAAGCAGAAGGCCGCCGCCCGCTCGCTGGAATACATGGGCCTTGCCGCCGGCACGCCGCTGGAAGAGGTCGCCATCGACCGCGTCTTCATCGGCTCCTGCACCAACGGCCGCATCGAAGACCTGCGCGCCGCCGCCGAGGTCGCCCGCGGCCGCCGCGTCGCCGCCGGTGTCTCCGCCATGGTGGTGCCGGGCTCCGGCCTGGTGAAGGAACAGGCGGAAGCCGAGGGCCTTGACGAAATCTTCAAGGCTGCCGGCTTTGAATGGCGCGAGCCGGGGTGCTCCATGTGCCTTGCCATGAACGCCGACAAGCTGGCGCCGGGCGAGCGTTGCGCCTCCACCTCGAACCGCAACTTCGAGGGCCGCCAGGGCCGCGGCGGGCGCACCCACCTGTGCAGCCCGGCCATGGCCGCTGCTGCCGCCGTCACCGGCCGTCTGACCGACGTCCGCAAGCTGCCGGCGGTGGACGCGGTTCCCGCCTGACCCTGCGGCCCGCCGGCCGATCCCGCCGCCAGAGCGGGAGGCGCCGGACGGGCCCGAGAGAGACCGAGTGCCTGTGTCCCGGTGCAGGCCGGCGGCAGTCCCGCCGCCCGGCCTGCCCGGCGCGAGAGAAAGAGAGAAGGGTAAAGCCATGGCCAAGGCCGCGATGGCATCGCTGTTCGTGGACCCGACCGCCCGTTTCGTCAACGGCCTCATCACCTCGGAGATCGAGGTGTCCGAGAGCCTGCTCAGCCGCATCTGGCCGCGTTTCTCCGCCGCCGACCTGCTGAGCGAGCCGCCGGCCGACGACGAGGACGACGAGTTCCGGGCCTGCGACGGCGACGACGACATCGAGATCGAGTTCGAGGCCGACGAGGACGAGGATGGCTTCTTCGCCAACCTGTCGTCCTGGTCGCCGCGCAGGAAGGGATGATCGCACGATGGAAAAGTTCACCAAGCTGACCGGCGTCGCGGCGCCGCTGCCGATGATCAACGTCGACACCGACATGATCATCCCCAAGCAGTTCCTGAAGACCATCAAGCGCACCGGGCTCGGCAAGAACCTGTTCTTCGAGATGCGCTATGACGACGCCGGCGCCGAAATCGCCGACTTCGTGCTGAACAAGCCGGCCTATCGCTCCGCCACCATCCTGGTGGCCGGCGACAACTTCGGCTGCGGTTCCTCGCGCGAACATGCGCCGTGGGCGCTGCTGGACTTCGGCTTCCGCTGCGTCATCGCGCCCAGCTTCGCCGACATCTTCTACAACAACTGCTTCAAGAACGGCATCCTGCCGATCCGCCTGCCGCAGGCCGAGGTCGACAAGCTGCTGGACGATGCCGCCCGTGGCGCCAATGCCACCGTGACGGTGGACCTGGAGAAGCAGGAAATCACCGGTCCCGATGGCGGCGTCATCCGCTTCGACATCGACCCCTTCCGCAAGCACTGCCTGCTGGAAGGCCTGGACGACATCGGCCTGACGCTGCAGAAGGACGACAAGATCCGCGCCTACGAGGAGCGCCTGACCCGCGAATCCCCGTGGGCGGTGCCGGCTGCCAACACGGCGGCCTGACCGACAGCGACGGCATGACGGGGGGCTTTGCATGGCGGAGCCCCCCTTTTTCATGACCGCGGCGGCCCGCCGCCCGGACCACCAAGACCAAGACCGAGAGAGAGACAACCATGGCTGACACGAAGAAGGTTCTCGTCCTGCCCGGCGACGGCATCGGCCCCGAGGTGATGCCCCAGGTGGTGCGCCTCATGGAATGGCTGGAGCAGCGCGGCAAGGCGCGCTTCGAGCTGACCGAGGGCCTCATCGGCGGCGCCGCCATCGACGCCACCGGCGGTCCGCTGCCGGCCGACACGCTGGAGAAGGCCAAGGCAGCCGACGCCGTGCTGCTGGGCGCCGTCGGCGGCCCCAAGTGGGACGACCTGCCCTTCGACATCAAGCCGGAACGCGGCCTGCTCGGCATCCGCAAGGAACTCGGCCTGTTCGCCAACCTGCGCCCGGCGGTGGTGTTCGACGCCCTGGCCGAGGCCTCGACCCTGAAGCTTGAGGTCGTCAAGGGCCTCGACATCATGATCGTGCGCGAGCTGACCGGCGGCATGTACTTCGGCCAGCCGCGCGGCATCGAGACCCTGCCGGACGGTACCCGCAAGGGCATCAACTCGCTGGTCTACACCACGCCGGAAATCACCCGCATCGGCCGCGTCGCCATGGACCTGGCGATGAAGCGCAACAAGAAGGTGTGCTCGGTCGACAAGGCCAACGTGCTGGAATGCACCGTCCTGTGGCGCGAAGAGATGATCAAGCTGCAGCAGGAGGAATACCCGGAGATCGAGCTGTCGCACATGTACGTCGACAACGCCTCCATGCAGCTGGTGCGCAACCCGAAGCAGTTCGACGTGGTGGTGACGGAAAACATGTTCGGCGACATCCTGTCGGATTGCGCCGCCATGCTGACCGGCTCGCTCGGCATGCTGCCGTCGGCCTCGCTGGGTGCCGCCGACCCGGTGACCGGCAAGCGCTATGCGCTCTATGAGCCGGTGCACGGCTCGGCCCCGGACATCGCCGGCCAGAACCTGGCGAACCCGCTGGCGACCATCCTGTCGTTCACCATGATGCTGCGCTACAGCTTCGACATGATGGCCGAGGCCGACATGATCGAGCAGGCGATCCAGACGGTCCTGAACAAGGGCATCCGCACCGGCGACATCATGCAGCCGGGCGCCACCCGCGTCGGCACCACGCAGATGGGCGACGCCGTCCTGGCCGAACTGAACGCCCTGGCGGGCTGACGAGGGCCTGGCGGAAGGGCCGGTTTTCCGGCCCTTCCGCGGCTCTTGCGGGGGTGGGAAAAAGCCGTCTCAAACCCTTCATTTTTCGCTTGATTCGGGGCGCGGCCTTCCTTATGTTCCGCCCACTCCGCCGGTGATCCCAACACCCGGCACACGATGGGGCTGTAGCTCAGTTGGGAGAGCGCTACAATGGCATTGTAGAGGTCAGGGGTTCGATTCCCCTCAGCTCCACCAGGTTTCAGAAACACCCGCTGTCGCGAGACGGCGGGTGTTTTGCTTTGGGGTTGGCAATCGAACCCCTGTCCTTGGGTGGCACGCCTACGGCGTGACGGTTCGCTTCCCCTCAGCTCCACCAGAATTCCCGGAACACCCGCTGTCGCGAGACGGCGGGTGTTTTGTTTTGCCAATTCTCAGCCAGCTCTTGCGGCCCCCTGCCGTCTGCACCATCTTACCATCCAGCGGGATGGTGAATGGATGGTGTGAAGATGGCAAAGCACAGCAAGACGGCGCCGGCGAAGGCGGCGGACAGCGAGAAGATCACCATCAATCTCGGGTTCGTGGACCTGGGACACATCGACCTTCTGGTGCAGGAAGGCTTCTACTCCAACCGGACCGACTTCATCCGCACCGCCATCCGCAATCAGATCGAGCGGCATGGTGACGTGGCCCGGCAGGCTGTTGCCCGCAAGGGCGTCGACCTCGGCCTGCTGCACTACAGCCGTCACGACCTGGAAGCGGCGCGCGACGCCGGCCGGATGCTGGAGATCCGGGTTCTCGGCCTGTGCAGCATCGCAGCCGACGTCACGCCCGAACTGGCCCGCGCCACCATCGCCTCTGTCTCCGTCCTTGGTGCCCTGCACGCCAGTCCTGCGGTGAAGGCGGCGCTCGCCGACCGCACTACGTAGCTCCCTCCGGCGGTGCCACCCCGAAGACGGTGCCGTTCGTCCCCCCTCCAAGCCCTGGAAGGCTCCCCCGATGACCGACACCCTGCCCTCGGGCATGGCCGAAGCCGTGCGCCTGACTCGCGCCGGCAAGCTGGCCGACGCGACCTCCTTCATCCAGCGCCTGCTCAAGGGCGAGCCGGCATCATCGCCGCCGGCAGCCCCGCCGGCGCCCGTCATCGACGCCGAGTTCATCACGGTGGACGCGCCAGCGCCGCCGCCGCCGCAGCCCCGAACCGCACCCTGGACCGCCGGACAAACCCGCCGCACCCCCGGCGCCGGTCTCGGCGAAACGCTGCGTCGACTGGCGAAGCAGGTGCCCCGGCAGGGCGGCGGCCTGAGCGGCCTCGGCAAGGCTCCGCCGGTGGTGACCGAACCGCTGCCCGAGGGCGCGTCGTTCGAGACCTTCACCTACGCCAACGCCGCCGGAACCCGGCGTTACAAGCTCTATGTTCCGGCCAACCGGTCGGCGGCGGCGCTGCCGCTGGTCGTCATGCTGCACGGCTGCACCCAGTCGCCGGACGATTTCGCCGCCGGCACCAGAATGAACGCCCTGGCGGAGGAGCGCGGCTGCCTCGTCGCCTACCCGGAGCAGCCGTCGTCGGCCAACCCCAACCGGTGCTGGAACTGGTTCAACCCGCAGGATCAGCAGCGCGGGCGGGGCGAGCCGTCGATCCTCGCCGGCCTGACCCGCCAGATCCTGCGCGACCATCCGGTTGACCCGAGCCGGGTCTACGCCGCCGGCCTGTCGGCGGGTGGTGCGACGGCGGCGGTGCTGGCGGCGGCCTATCCCGACCTGTTCGCCGCCGTCGGTGTCCATTCCGGCCTGCCGGTCGGCGCCGCCCGCGACATCCCCTCCGCCTTCGCGGCCATGCGCCAGGGCGGTGGCGGGAACGCGCGGACGATCCTCCGCATCCCGACCATCGTCTTCCACGGCGATGCGGATTCGACGGTCCATGCGGTCAACGGCGATGCCGTCGCGGCGCAAGCCACGGCCTCCGCCGCCGGCTCGCGGGCGACGACGCACCGGGGCGAGGCGAGCGGCGGCCACGGCTACAGCCGCGTCGTTCACACCGCCCGGTCGGGAGAGGTGGTGTGCGAGCAGTGGACCATCCACGGCGCTGGCCACGCCTGGGCCGGGGGCAGCCCGACGGGCTCCCATACCGACCCGCGCGGCCCGGACGCCAGCCGCGAAATGCTCCGCTTCTTCTTCGACCATGGCCGGGGGCCACGGAAGGGCGACTGAGGCGAACCGGATAGGAGCATAACGGCGGCGTAAAGAATTCCCGGAAACTTTACGCCGCCGCCTCTCCCGCCTGATCGCCCCTTTACAGCCTTTCCCGTCATCCTCCTTCGACACGAGCAACGAAGGAGGTTTCCCATGCTCGACGTCCTGTACCTGGCGCTCGCGCTCGGGGTCTTTGGTCTGTGCGCAGCCGCCGTGCCGGCGCTCGACCGGTTGTGACCGGAGCGCAGCCCCATGGACTTCACCCACATCCTCGGCCTGACGGTCGCACTGGCGCTGGTGGCCTATCTCGGCTTCGCGCTGCTGCGGCCCGAGAAATTCTGACGGAGCCGGTCCCATGCCCATGACCGATCTCCTCCAGCTCGCCCTATTCGTTGTCCTGATCGCCGCCCTCGCGCCGCCGCTCGGCCGGTACATGGCGCGGGTCTATGCGGGCGAGCGGACGCTGCTGTCGCCGCTGGTCGTCCCCGTCGAAAAGGCGGTCTGCCGCCTGACCGGCACCCGCCCCGACGCCGACCAGCACTGGACGGCCTATGCCTTCGCCGTGCTGGCCTTCAATGCCGCCGGCTTCCTGGTGCTGTTTGCCATCCTGCGCCTGCAGCACGTCCTGCCGTTCAACCCGCAGGGAATTCCGCCCATGAGCGCGGACCTCGCGTTCAACACGGCGGTCAGCTTCATGACCAACACCAACTGGCAGGCCTATTCCGGCGAGGCGGACCTCAGCTTCTTCAGCCAGATGGTCGGGCTGACGACGCAGAACTTCGTGTCCGCCGGCACCGGCATGGCCGTCGCCGTCGCCGTCATTCGCGGCTTCGTGCGGCGGTCGGGGCGCGGCATCGGCAATTTCACGGTCGACCTCACCCGCAGCGTCCTTTACGTGCTGCTGCCGCTGGCAGTGGTGGTGACGCTCGTCCTTGTCTGGCAGGGCGTGCCGCAGACCCTGGCCGCCTACATCCCGGCGACGACGCTGGAAGGCGGGCAGCAACTCATCGCCCAGGGCCCGGCGGCGAGCCAGATCGCCATCAAGCAGCTCGGCACCAACGGCGGCGGCTTCTTCGGCGTGAACTCGGCCTTCCCCTACGAGAACCCGACGCCGCTGTCGAACCTGGTGCAGGTGGTGTCCATCCTGCTCATCCCCGCCGCCTTCTGCTTCCTCTACGGCCGCATGGCGCAGGATTTCCGCCAGGGCCGCGCCATCTTCGCCGCCATGGCGGTGATGTTCCTCGTCGCCCTCGGCGTGACCTACGGGGCGGAGCGAGCCGGCAACGACCTGATCGCCGCCCTGCCGGTGGACCAGAGCGCCGGCAACATGGAGGGCAAGGAGGTCCGCTTCGGCGTCGTCAACTCGGCGCTGTGGGCGGTGACCACCACCGCCGCCTCCAACGGCTCGGTCAACTCCATGCACGACAGCTTCACGCCGCTCGGCGGCATGGTGCCGATGATCCTGATGCAGTTGGGCGAGATCGTGTTCGGCGGCGTCGGCGCCGGCTTCTACGGCATGCTGCTCTACGTCGTGCTGGCGGTGTTCCTGGCCGGGCTCATGGTCGGCCGCACGCCGGAATACCTGGGTAAGAAGATCGAGGCCAAGGAAGTCAAACTGGGGGTGCTGGCGCTGCTGTCCATCCCCCTCGGCATCCTGGTGCTCGGGGCGATCTCGGCGGTGCTGCCGGTGGGGGTGGCGAGCGTGCAGGACGCCGGGCCGCACGGCCTGTCGGAGATCCTCTATGCCTACAGCTCGGCCACCGGCAACAACGGCTCTGCCTTCGCCGGCTTCGGGGCGGGGACGGTCTACCAGAACACCATGCTCGGCATCGCCATGCTGCTCGGCCGCTTCGCGATCATCGTGCCCATGCTGGCGGTCGCCGGATCGCTGGTCGGCAAGAAGGCCCACGCCGAGACGGCCGGCACCTTCCCGACCCACGGGCCGCTGTTCGTCGGCCTGCTGATCGGCGTGATCGTCATCGTCGGCGGCCTGACCTTCTTCCCGGCGCTCGCCCTCGGGCCGATTGCCGAGCACTTCGCCATGACCGGCGGCCTCAGCTACTGACGCCGCCACCTCTTCACGGTTAAGAGAGACTCCGATGTCCAAACATCGACCCAAGGATACGCGCCTGCTGGACCCCGCCCTGGTTGGTCCGGCGCTGCGCCAGGCGGTGGTCAAGCTGGATCCCCGCACCCTGGTCCGCAATCCGGTCATCTTCGTGACCGCCGTGGTCGCCGTCGTGGCGACGGTCATTGCCGCCGCCGTGCCCCTGACCGGCGCCGCCTACGGCGACCCGGCGACGGTGGCGCAGATCGCTGCGTGGCTGTGGTTCACCGTGCTGTTCGCCAACTTCGCCGAAGCCCTGGCTGAGGGCCGGGGCAAGGCGCGCGCCGATTCCCTGCGCGCCACCCGTACCGACACCCCGGCCAAGAAGCTGGCGACGGTGGATGCCGAGGGCTGGGACGAGGTGGCGGGCGACAGTCTGCGGCCCGGCGACATCGTCCTGTGCACGGCCGGCGACGTCATCCCCGCCGACGGCGAGGTGGTGGCCGGCATCGCCTCGGTGGACGAAAGCGCCATCACCGGCGAATCGGCCCCCGTCATCCGCGAGAGCGGCGGCGACCGCTCGGCCGTCACCGGCGGTACCCGGGTGGTGTCGGACGTCATCAAGGTGCGGGTCACCCAGAAGCCGGGCGAAAGCTTCCTGGACCGCATGATCGGCCTGGTGGAAGGCGCCCGGCGGCAGAAGACCCCGAACGAGGTGGCGCTGACCATCCTGCTGGTCGGCATGAGCCTGATCTTCGTCATGGTGGTGGCGACGCTGGAACCCTTCGCCCGCTATGCCGGCGCCACCATCCCCGTCGCCTTCCTGCTGGCGCTGCTGGTGACGCTGATCCCGACCACCATCGGCGGCCTGCTGTCGGCCATCGGCATTGCCGGCATGGACCGGCTGGTGAAGGCCAACGTCATCGCCAAGTCCGGCCGCGCGGTGGAGGCGGCCGGCGACGTGGACGTGCTGCTGCTCGACAAGACCGGCACCATCACCTACGGCAACCGCATGGCCGACGAGCTGATCCCGCTGGCCGGCGTCAGCGAGCGCGAGTTGGCCGCCGCCGCCCTGCTGGCCTCGCTGGCCGACGAGACGCCGGAGGGCAAGTCCATCGTCGACCTCGCCCGGCGCAAGTACCACCTGACTCCCGACCGCTCGACGGTGGCGGAGTTCGTGCCCTTCACCGCCCACACCCGCATGAGCGGCTGCGACCTGACCGGCGGCACGGTCATCCGCAAGGGGGCGGTGGATGCCATTCTCGCCCACGCGATGGCCCAGCCCGAGCCGGTGGCCGCCGCCCTGCCGGCGCAGGCGGTCATCGTCAGCGACGGCTCGCGGCAGTCGCGGCTTGCCGAACAATGCCGGCGCGAGGTGGAGCGCGTCGCCAAGGCCGGCGGCACGCCGCTCGTGGTGGCCGAGAACGGCCGCCTGCTCGGTGTGGTGTTCCTGAAGGACATCGTCAAGCCGGGCATCCGCGAGCGCTTCGCCCAGCTGCGCGCCATGGGCATCCGCACCGTCATGGTTACCGGCGACAACCCGCTGACCGCGGCCGCCATCGCCGCCGAGGCCGGGGTCGACGACTTCCTGGCCGAGGCGACGCCCGAGAAGAAGCTCGACCTGATCCGCAAGGAGCAGCAGGAGGGCCGCCTGGTCGCCATGTGCGGCGACGGCTCCAACGACGCCCCGGCGCTGGCCCAGGCCGACATCGGCATCGCCATGAACGACGGCACCCCGGCGGCGCGCGAGGCCGGCAACCTGGTCGACCTCGACAGCGACCCGGCCAAGCTGATCGAGGTGGTGATGGTGGGCAAGCAGCTGCTCATCAGCCGCGGGGCGCTGACCACCTTCTCCATCGCCAACGACGTGGCGAAGTACTTCGCCATCATCCCGGCCATGTTCGTGGCGGCCTATCCGCAGCTCCAGGCGCTCAACGTCATGGGGCTGGCGAGCCCGGAAAGCGCCATCCTGTCGGCGGTGATCTTCAACGCCCTCATCATCATCGCGCTGATCCCGCTGGCCCTGAAGGGCGTGGCGTATCGCCCCGCCTCGGCCGCGTCGCTGCTTCGCCGCAACCTGCTGGTCTACGGCCTCGGGGGGCTGATCGTGCCGTTCGTGGGCATCAAGGCCATCGACCTTGCCATCACCGGCCTCGGCCTGGTGTGAGGACGAAGGAGACAACCGCCATGCTCATCAAGACCCTGCGCTACGGCGCCCTGTATCTCGGTTTCACCGCCGTCCTCGGGATCGGCTACCCTTTGGCGATGACCGGCCTCGGCCAGGCCCTGTTTCCCGATCAGGCAAGCGGCAGCCTGATCCAACGGGACGACGGCACCGTGCTCGGCTCCGCGCTGCTGGGACAGAGCTTCACCCGGCCCGGGTACTTCCATGGACGGCCGTCCTATGCCGGCGACGGCTATGACGCGGCTTCCTCCGGTGCCTCCAACCTGGGCGCCACCAGCCGGGAACTCATCGCCGCCGTCACCGAGCGGACGGAGGCGGCCCGCGCCGCCGCCGGCCCGGGCGCCCCGACGGTGCCGGTGGATCTGGTCACCGGTTCCGGGTCCGGGCTCGACCCGCACATCTCGCCGGAGAGCGCCTCCTTCCAGGTGCCGCGTATCGCGGCCGCGCGCGGCCTGCCCGAGGCCCAGGTGCGGGCCCTGGTGGCGGAGCATGTCGAGGGCCGCACGCTTGGCATCCTCGGCGAGCCGCGGGTCAACGTGCTGGCGCTGAACATGGCGCTGGATGCCCTGGCCGGCGGGGCGCCGCCGCCATGACGGGGCTGGACCATGGTCGAGACCCTGTGGGATCGTCTCCGCGCCCTGTGGACAAGCCGAAGTCATGAGCGACGACACCACCCGCCCAGAACCCGACGCCCTGCTGACGGAAGTCCGCAAAGAGAACCGTGGGCGCCTGAAGATCTTCCTGGGTGCGGCGCCGGGGGTGGGCAAGACCTACGCCATGCTCCAGGCCGCCCACGAGCGGCGCAAGGAAGGCACCGACGTGCTGGCGGCCGTGGTGGAAACCCACGGCCGCCAGGAGACCGAGGCGCTGCTGCGCGGGCTCGTCATCCTGCCGCGCAAGCGCATCGGCTATCGCGGCCGGGTGTTCACCGAAATGGACCTCGACGCCCTGCTGCAGCGCCGTCCGACCCTCGCCCTGATGGACGAGCTGGCGCACACCAACGTGCAGGGCTCGCGCCACATCAAGCGCTGGCAGGACGTGGAGGAGATCCTCGACGCCGGCATCGACGTCTACACCACGCTCAACATCCAGCACCTGGAAAGCCTGAACGACATCGTCGAGCGCATCGCCAAGGTACGCGTGCGCGAGACGCTGCCCGACAAGGTGCTGGAGATGGCCGACGAGATCGAGCTTGTCGACCTGCCGCCCGATGCCCTCATCCAGCGCCTGTCGGAGGGCAAGGTCTACGTGCCCGAGCAGGCGCGGCGGGCGGTGCATCACTTCTTCTCGCGCGGCAACCTGACCGCCCTGCGCGAACTGGCCATGCGCACCGCCGCCGAGCGGGTCGATACCGAGATGCTCGCCTACATGCGCGCCCATGCGGTGCCGGGGCCGTGGCCGACCCGCGATCGCCTGATGGTCTGCCTGGACGACGGCGCCGGCGGTCAGGCGCTGGTGCGTACCGCCCGCCGCATGGCCGAGCGCGCCCGCATCCCGTGGATCGCCGTGCATGTGGAAACCCAGGCCGACGACCGCCTGGACGAGGACGCCCGCACCCGCCTGGACGATACCCTCCGCCTCGCCCAGCGGCTGGGGGCGGAGGTGGTCACCCTGCAGGGCGGGCCGCTGGTGGCGCGTGACCTGATCGCCTACGCCCGCAGCCGCAACGTCACCCGCATCCTGGTCGGGCGGGAGCGCCGGGGGGCGTGGCAGCGGTGGTTCGTCCGGTCGGTGCCGCAGGGGCTGCTGCGCCTCGGCCGCGACTTTGAAGTCACAGTGGTCGGCACCGAGGCGCGGGCCACCGCCCCCCGCCCGCTGCGGACCCAGGAGGAAACCAGCCGCCGCCGCACCCTTCTCGGGCTGCTGTGGGCCACCGCCGCCGTCGGCGCCGCCGGCGCGGTGGCGCGGGTGGTGGAGTTGTTCCTGCCGCTGCCCAACCTGTCGCTGGTGTTCCTGACCGCGGTGCTGCTGATCGCCGTGCGCTTCGGCCTGTGGCCGGCGCTCTATGCCGTCGGTTTGAGCCTCGCCGTCTACAACTACTTCTTCACCGCGCCCTATCTCACCTTCAGCGTCTACCATCAGGCCGACATCCTGACGCTGATGTTCTTCGTGCTGGTGGCCGTCATCACCGGGAACCTGGCCGGGCGGGTGCGGGCCCAGCTTGATGCCATCCGCCAGACCGCCCGCCGCAATGCCAACCTGTACGAGTTCAGCCGCAAGGTGGCCGCCGCCGCCAGCCTGGACGACGTGCTGTGGGCTGCGGTCCATCATGTGTCGTCGACCCTGACGGCGCGGTCGCTGGTGCTGCTGCCGCCGCAGCCGAGGGCGCCGGACCTGACCATCGCTGCCGGCTATCCGCCGGAAGACCGCATGTCAGACACCGACTGGGCCGCCGCTGACTGGGCCTGGAAGAACGAGCGGCCGGCGGGCTGGGGCACCGACACGTTGCCCGCCGCCGGCTACCTGTTCATGCCGCTGCGCACCGGGCGCGGCGTCATTGGTCTGCTGGGGGTGGCCTTCGACCGGCCGGGCAAGGCCCTGTCGCCGGAGCAGCAGCGGCTGCTGGGCGCGGTGGCCGACCAGTCCGCCGTCGCCATCGAACGCGCCCAGCTGGCTGGCGACATCGAGGAAGCGCGCCTGCTGTCGGAGACGGAGAACCTGCGTTCCGCCCTGCTGTCCTCCATCTCCCATGACCTGCGCACGCCGCTGGTCTCCATCATCGGATCGGCCACCACCCTGTCGGAGGTCGGCGAGCGGGTGTCGCCCGAGGATCGCCGCGAACTGGTCGGCACCGTGCTGGAGGAAGCCAACCGCCTCAACCGCTTCGTCCAGAACCTGCTCGACATGACGCGCCTCGGCTACGGCGCCATGCAGCCCCGGCGCGACTGGACCGACCTGCACGACGTGGTCGGGCGGGCAGTGCAGCGCCTGCGCGACGTGCTGGAACCGTTCCGCGTCAGCGTAGACATCGCGCCGGAAACGCCGCTGCTCTGGGCCGATCCGGTGCTGATGGAGCAGGTGCTGGTCAACGTGCTCGACAATGCCGCCAAGTATTCCCCCGCCAACGGCCTGATCGTGGTGGAGGCAGGGCCGCGGGACGGGGCGCTGGAGCTGCGGGTGGAGGACGACGGCCCCGGCATCCCGCCCGACGAGCGGGAGCTGGTGTTCGACATGTTCTACCGCGTCAAGGCACGCGACAGCCGCACCGCCGGCACCGGCCTCGGCCTGTCCATCTGCCGCGGGCTGATCGAGGCGCACGGCGGCACCATCGCCGCGGAGGAAGGCCGCGGCCAGCGCGGCGCCGCCATCGTCCTGCGCCTGCCGCTGGTGGCGCCGCCGGCCCTTGACGCCGCTGATGTCGAGCCCGACCCTGTCGCGGCACAGCAGCCGGGAGACGAGGGACAATGACGCGGGGCGAGACGGCGAAGATCCTGGTGGTGGACGACGAGGCGCAGATCCGCAAGTTCCTGCGCATCAGCCTGACCGCCCACGGTTACGAGGTGGTGGAAGCGCCGCGCGGCGAGGACGCCATCCGCAAGGTGGCGACCGAGCAACCCGACCTCATGGTGCTCGACCTCGGCCTGCCCGACATCGACGGCCAGGGCGTCATCCGCTCGGTGCGTGAATGGAGTGACGTGCCGATCCTGGTGCTGTCGGTGCGGGCCGGCGAGATGGACAAGGTGGAGGCGCTGGAAAGCGGTGCCAACGACTACGTCACCAAGCCCTTCGGTGTCGCCGAGCTGATCGCGCGGGTGCGCGTGCTGCTGCGCTCCCGCCCGGCGGCGGCCGGGTCGGCGGAGGCGACCACCTTCGAGACCGGCGGCCTGCGCCTGGATTTTCCCGGCCGGCGGGTGTGGGTGGGCGGCGAGGAGGTCAAGCTGACCCGCAAGGAGTTCGACCTCCTGCGCCTGCTCGCCCGCAACGCCGGCAAGGTGCTGACCCACGACCAACTGCTGCGCGAGGTGTGGGGGCAGGCCTATGTCAAGGAAACCCAGTACCTCCGCGTCCACATCGGCCATCTGCGCCAGAAGCTGGGCGACGACCCCAACGCCCCGCGGTTCGTATGGACCGAGCCCGGTGTGGGCTACCGGTTGATCGTGGAATAAGGGGCGGGCGCAGGGTCAGAGGAATAACGGCGACAACATCCACGGACAGGGGATGCTTCAGTACCATCACCATCGCGCCTTCACGCCGGCCGTCTGGTTATGCGTCCTGGATCTGCACACCGAATCCCCCAGTTAGGGCGCACGTCCGTAGCCTCCCCTCGTGCTTTGTCAGGATTGGCGGCGGCACCACCCCGTCCGCGGCCAGCCCCAGCGCCGTGGCGATGGACGGGCAGAGCGGGAACCGAGACGGCCTATAACTCTGGAACAAGGGCGCGCATCCACTCCGAGTCGGAGTTGCTGGCATAGCGGATGGTCCAGTCGCCTGGTCCACCACCTTCCGGGGCCGCAGCCGAGCGATGGGGAGGCCGAATAGGCAGAAGGCCTAGCTTTCGGGCTTGTCGCCGTCTTTGCTAGGCCTTCGCTAAGGCGTTGATCTACAACGCTTTCGGTGGCTGGGGGACCAGGACTCGAACCTGGACTAACGGAGTCAGAGTCCGCAGTTCTACCATTAAACTATCCCCCACCAGGGAGCCTACCGGATCGTCTTTTGGAGCAGTGCGTCCCGGCAGAGGCCGCGTATATAGCATCGTGCCCCCCGACTGTAAACACCTTTCGGAAAGATTTTTTGCTCTTCACCCAGTCCGCTGGAAGGGTCCGGGGACACCAACTCCCGACACGTGGGTCATCGCACACTTCCCACCCGGCCGTGGGGCGCCGTTGCCCGCACAAGAGCCTCTCCCGTGAAAGCATCTATGTGTGAGTCAGTGGCTTGGCCTTCCGGTCCGCGTCATCCTGGCCGAGCCAGTCAACGGCCGCACCCAGTCCTGGTGCTCCGTGATGGTGAACAGCCCGCTACGCCCCCTAAAAGCCGACGGCCCCGCCGGATGTCTCCGGCGGGGCCGCGGTGTGCTGGCGTCCGGCCTGGGGCCGGGGTGCCTCAGCTTACGAGGTGCGCGGGTCGCTGATCGACCACACCTCGGGGCTGCGCTCCAGGCGGGCGATGAGCATCTGCTGGTGCAGGCGCATCTCCTTCGGCAGACGGCCGTCGAACTGGTCGAACAGCTTGTCTTCCTCGTTGGCTTCGTCCAGCGCCACGGCCTTCTCGACGGCCATGATCTTCTCGAACTTGCCCTTCTCGAACTCGATGCCGTTCCATTCGATGTCCTCGTGGAACGGTTCCCAGCCGATCGGGCTTTCGACGGCGCGGGCGCGGCCGTGCACGCGGTCGACGATCCACTTCAGCACGCGCATGTTCTCGCCGAAGCCCGGCCAGATGAACTTGCCGTTCTCGTCCTTGCGGAACCAGTTGACGCGGAAGATCCGCGGCGGCTCCGGCAGCTTGCGGCCCATGTTCAGCCAGTGCGACCAGTAGTCGGCCATGTTGTAGCCGCAGAACGGCAGCATGGCCATCGGGTCGCGGCGCATGGCGGCCTGGCCGACGGCGGCGGCCGTCGCTTCCGAGCCCATGGTGGCGGCGAGGTAGACGCCGTGGCTCCAGTTGAAGGCCTGGAACACCAGCGGGAAGTTCTTCGACACGCGACCGCCGAAGATGAAGGCCGAGATGGGCACGCCCTTCGGGTTTTCCCACTCGGGGTCGATGGACGGGCACTGGCTGGCCGGGGCGGTGAAGCGGGCGTTGGGGTGCGCCGCGGGGCGGCCGCAATCCGGCGTCCAGTCCTGGCCCTTCCAGTCGATCAGGTGGGCCGGGGCGTCGTCGGTCATGCCTTCCCACCAGACGTCGCCGTCATCGGTGAGCGCGACGTTGGTGAAGATGGAGTTCTTCGCCAGCGACGCCATGGCGTTGGGGTTGGACTTTTCGTTGGTGCCGGGCGCGACGCCGAAGAAGCCGTATTCGGGGTTGATGGCGTGCAGCACGCCGTTCTCGTCCGGCTTGATCCAGGCGATGTCGTCGCCGACGGTGGAGACCTCCCAGCCCTCGAAGCCCTTGGGCGGGATCAGCATGGCGAAGTTGGTCTTGCCGCAGGCCGACGGGAAGGCGGCGGCCACATAGGTGCGCTGGCCCTGCGGGTTCTTCACGCCCAGGATGAGCATGTGTTCCGCCAGCCAGCCTTCATCGCGCGCCATGACCGAAGCGATGCGGAGCGCGAAGCACTTCTTGCCGAGCAGGGCGTTGCCGCCGTAGCCGGAGCCGAAGGACCAGATCTCGCGGGTTTCGGGGTAGTGGACGATGTACTTGTTGTCGGCATTGCACGGCCACGCGACGTCCTTCTGGCCGGCGTCCAGGGGCATGCCCACCGAATGCACGCAGGGAACGAACTCGCCGTCGTCGCCCAGCACGTCCAGCACCTTGCGGCCCATGCGGGTCATGATCTTCATGTTGACGGCGACATAGGCGCTGTCGGAGATCTCGACGCCGATGTGGGCGATCTTGGAGCCGAGCGGACCCATGCTGAACGGCACCACATACATGGTGCGGCCGCGCATGCAGCCGTCGAACAGCTTGTTCAGGGTGGCGCGCATCTCGGCCGGTTCGACCCAGTTGTTGGTCGGGCCGGCATCCTCGCGGCGCTGCGAGCAGATGAAGGTGCGGTCTTCAACGCGCGCAACGTCGCCCGGATCGGAGCGGCAGAGGTAGCTGTTCGGGCGCTTCTCCGCGTTCAGACGGATGAAGGTGCCGGAGTCCACCATCTCCTGGCAGAGGCGGTCATATTCCTCGTCGGAGCCATCGCACCAGTAAATCCGGTCAGGCTTCGTGAGTTTCGCAATCTCCTCCACCCAGGCAAGCAATTTGGCATTCTTGGTAGGCGCTTCGGTCATTACGGGTCTCCAATACCGACAATCGCCCAGCCGCCCGTCGCGTCACGGCGGCCGAGTCGGAACTCACCTATTCGTCTGCGTGCGGAAAAAACGCTGCGGGGGGACCGGAAGCCAGGGCCGGAACCCGAACGCGCGGCGACACCCGGGACCACAGGGCAGAACATGCCCTTCCTGGTCGTGGTTGCACCGTAGGAACCTCCCCGTCTCCTGCTCCCCGGGCCCGGCCGCCACTCGGCCCACCCGGCGAGACGTAAAGCAAGTGCCCCCCACCATAAGACGACGTTTGCGCCTCGGCAACGGGCCATACGTTATGCTTTGGCGACTTGTGCCCGACGGGGTACATCCGAAACGGGAAACCCCGCCCCCTCCCTTCGGTTCCATCCTTCCGACAAAATCCAGAGACGCCCCTTGGACAGCCTGATCGCCACCCTGGACACCCTGCCGCTCGTCACCCTCGGCCTCATCGCCAGCCTGATCGCCGGCTCCGCCGCCGGCATCGGCGCCCTGCCGGTGCTGGTGCTGCGGACCATCACGGTGCGGCAGCAGGACATCATGCTCGGCTTCTCCGCCGGGGTGATGCTGGCGGCCACCGCCTTCTCCCTGCTGCTGCCGGGGGTGGAGGCGGGCACCGACCTTTACGGCGGCACCCTGCCGGCCTTCCTGGTGGTGGCAGCCGGGGCGCTGATCGGCGCCGGCGGCCTGTGGGCCATCCACAACAGCCTGCCGCACGAGCATCTGGTGAAGGGGCCGGAGCACGTGGAGGGCCGCCAGGTGCGGCGCCTGTGGCTGTTCGTCATCGCCATCACCCTGCACAACTTCCCGGAAGGGCTGGCGGTGGGCGTTGGGTTCGGCGGCGGCAACGTGCAGAACGGCGTCACCCTGACCATCGGCATCTTCCTGCAGAACCTGCCGGAAGGGCTGGTGGTGGCGCTGTCCATGCTGGCGCTCGGCTACCGGCCGCTGCCGGCGGTGGGCATCGCGCTGGCCACCGGGGCGGTGGAAAGCATCGGCGGCTTCATCGGCGCCGGCGCCGTCGCCCTGGCCGAGCCGGTGCTGCCCTGGGGCCTCGCCATGGCCGGCGGCGCCATGCTGTTCGTGGTCAGCAACGAGATCATCCCGGAAACCCACCGCAACGGCCACGACACCGCCGCCACCTTCGGCCTGACGGTGGGCTTCCTGCTGATGATGGGTCTCGACGTCGGGCTCGGCGTCACCGATTGAGGGGGCCATGGCCGTGGTCATACCCGCCGCAGCCACACTTCATAGACGGCGTGGTCGCCGCCCTTGCGCAGCACCACGTCGGCGCGGGCGCGCGTCGGCAGCACGTTTTCCCGCAGGTTGACCAGGTTGATGGTCTCCCAGATGCGGCCGGCGGTGGCCTGCACCTCGTCCTCCGGCATGGCGGCATAGCGGTGGAAGTAGGCCTGGGGGTCCTGGAAGGCGGTCTTGCGCAGGGCGAGGAAGCGTTCCAGGTACCACGTCCGCAGGCTGTCCTCGTCGGCGTCGACGTAGATGGAGAAGTCGAAGAAGTCGGAGACGAACGGCCTGTGCTCGCCCTCGGCCGGCAGCGGGCCGACCTGCAGCACGTTCAGGCCCTCCAGGATGACCACCTCGGCCTCCTCTACCGTCACGCTGGCGTCCGGGACGATGTCGTAGGTCTGGTGGCTGTAGACCGGCGCCTGGGCCGGGCGGCCGAGGCGGATGTCGGTGAGGAAGGCGATCAGCGCCTTCAGGTCGTAGGTGCCGGGGAAGCCCTTGCGGTTCATCAGGCCGCGCTCCTGCAGCACGGCGTTGGGCAGCAGGAAGCCGTCGGTCGGCACCAGCGCCACCTTGCGGCCCTCGGCCCGCAGCAGGGCGGCGAGGACGCGGGCGGTGGTGCTCTTGCCCACCGCGACGCTGCCGGCGAGGCCGACGATGAACGGCCCGTGGCGGTCCACCCGGCGCGACAGCTGGGCGCGGCGGCGGCGCAGGTCCCAGCGGGCGCCCATGTGGGTGACCAGCAGCTCGACCAGCGGCATGTAGACCCTCTCCACCTCGGCGACGGTGAGGGGTTCGTTGAGGCCGCGCAGGCGGTCGATGTCCTGCGTCGTCAGGGGCGGAGCCGCACCGCCCCAGCCGCCCGCCCATTCGGGCACGGAGAAGCGATCGAACAGCGGCCCCACGGTACCGCTTCCGGAAACGAGCGTCACGGGTCGGTCCTCCCTACGCACACGACCCCACCCGCAGGCCCCACACCTTCGGGCGGTTCGCGGGCGACAGAATGGCGGCTTGAGCGGCGGAAGGCAATGGGGAGGTTGGGCGCTACGATGCTTCCGGCGGATGGCAGACCTGCTGCGTGTGGGGGCAGACCACGGGGATTCCCGCCCCTTCTCCTGCCCTCACCGCCGCGCCCACAGCCCCGGCAGGCTGGCGGTCAGGGCGTTGACGGCGAAGCCGACGAACAGGGCGCCGGTGGCGCGGATGATCCAGACGTCGTGGCGGCGGTAGACCGCCTTCAGGCCGGACAGACCGGTCAGCCACACCAGGATCACGTCGGCGGCCAGGAACCCCAGGAAGGCTGCCGCCAGCAGTTCCGGCGCCACGCTCCAGGTCAGCGAGTCGGAGCGGTCGGCGAGCAGGGCGGTGAACATGGCCAGCGCCACGGGATAGCCCTTGGGGTTGGTGACGCCGAACAGCAGGCCGCGGCGGAACGGGCTGCGGGTGACGAAGCCGCCGCCCGACTCGTCGCCCTTGCGCACCATCAGCGCCCTAACCCCCAGGTACAGCAGATAGGCGCCGCAGGCCACCCCCAGCAGGTCGAACACCAGCGGGCTGACGGTGCGGGCGCCGATGATGGCGGCCAGTGCCATCACCGTCCACAGCAGGTCGCCGACCAGATGGCCGGACAGGAAGCCGAAGCTGGCCCGCCGTCCCTGGCTCACCCCGATGCCGAGCACCGCCAGGAACGCCGGCCCCGGCGTCAGCACATAAATCGCACCGGCCGCGGCGGCCAGGAACAGGATCATCGGGTCCATGAAGGGGCTCGCAGGGAGTGAGAGGCGGCACCAATCATCCGCCAGCCCCGCCCCCCCGCGCAAGGGCCTCAGCCGGGCAGTGGGGAGACGCCGAACAGCCACGGGTGGGCGGCCACCGCCGCCGCCGCCAGCACCAGGCCGAGTACGATCCGCAGCGGGCCGATCTCGCGCAGGGAGGTGCGGGCGCGGCCCTGCGCCAGGGCGACGAAAGGCAGCCGCGAGGTGGTGGCGGCCAGCCGGGCGAAGCCCTCCGGCGCCTCGCGGGCCTTGCGGCGGTCGAGCAGCACCATGCCGGCCTGCGCCACCACCAGCACCGTGCCGAACAGCAGGATGGAGGCAAGGTCGCCGTTGGCCAGCAGATGCGCCACCGCCCACAGGCTGAAGGCCCACATCATCGGGTGGCGGGTGACGGCGATGATGCCGGTCGCCCGACCTTCCGCCAGCGCCTTGCCGGTGGGGCCGGCGGTCGGGTTGGGGGTCGCCACCGACAGCACCAGCAGCACGAAGGCCAGCGGCACCAGGATCAGCGCCAGATGCGCCATGCCGGGCGGCGGCTGCCACACCGGCACGAAGGGCGCCCGGCCGTAGGCGTAGCCCATCCACACCAGCGCCGCCAGCGACACCAGGGAGTAGATGCCGAGGTAAGGCCCCTGCCCCAGCCGGCCGATCAGCCACGGCCGCAGCGGTGACGGGCTGACCACCAGATGCGACGCCAGGAACAGCAGGCAGGCCAGGGCGAGCGAGGTCATGCGGCGCGTCCTCCGGCAGACAGGCAGCAGGCAGGCGGGCGGTCGGGCGGTGCGGCCTTACGGCTTGCGATGGCGGACGACGGCGCCACGTTCGATGGCGGCGGCGGTCAGGCGGTCGACGTCCAGCATGTGGCGGACCATTTCGAGGATGCGCAGTTCTTCCTGCCGCAGCTGGCCGTCGGAGACCGCCACGTCCACCGCCAGGGCGTAGGCGGTTTCGTTCAGCTTGTCGGGCAGGGCGTTGCGGACCATCTCCAGCGCCTCTTCCAGACCGTCTTCCTTGGACAGGTAACGGCCGCAGTCCTCGGCGACGGCGGTGATGTGCTCGGGGTCGAAATCCTGGAACACCGGCAGCGACTGCACGATGTTGCCCATGGTCCGCAGTTCCTCGTCCTTGAGGTCGCCATCGGCGGCGGCGGTCAGCACCATGGTGTAGATGAGGGCGTCGTGATGGCTGATCATGTGAGCGTCGTCTCCTGTTGCGCCGTCAGTCCAGACCCCCGGACCGCGCCCTGAGTCTCCCCCGCCCCACCGGAGCGGTCAAGCGCGACCGTGCCGGCGGTCGGACACAAACGCTTGAAACATGGGAGCTATTGCCCCACCCGACGGATCACCGCCCGAAGAAGGCGCGGGTGGCCGCCACCGCCTGGGCCAGCCCCACCCGCTCCACCGTCACGCCCTCGGGGAAGGCGCCGAGCAGGCGGGTCGGCATCATGGGGTCGAGCAGCACGAACACGCCGCGGTCGTCGGCCCGCCGCACCAGCCGGCCGAACGCCTGCTTCAGGCGCAGGCGGGCGATCATGTCGTCGTAGGCCTTGCCGCCGAAGTGGGCCCGCCGCGCCTTGTGCAGGATGTCCGGGCGCGGCCACGGCACGCGGTCGAACACCGCCAGGCGCAGGCTCTGGCCGGGCACGTCGACGCCGTCGCGCAGGGCATCGGTGCCGAGCAGGCAGGCATGGTCCTCGCCGCGGAAGATCTCCACCAGGGTGGCCGTGTCCATGCCGTCCACGTGCTGGGCGTGCAGCGGGATGTGGGCGGCATCCAGGGCCGGGGCGATGCGCTCGTACACCGCCCGCAGGCGCGAGATGGCGGTAAACAGCCCGAGGCCGCCGCCGCCCGAGGCCAGGAACAGCTCCCGGTACGCCGCCGCCACCTGGTTCATGTCGTCCTTGCGCACGTCGGTGACGACGTAGACGCGGGTCTGCGCCGGGTAGTCGAAGGGCGACGGCACCGCCGCCCGCACCGTCGCCGAGGCCACATGCACGGCGCCGGTGCGCCGTTCCGCCGCCGCCCAGTCGGCATCGGCATCGCCGGACCCGTCGCGCAGGGTGGCGGAGGTGATGAGCACCCCCTGCGCCGGCTCCACCACGCCCTTGGCGAAGGGGATGGTGGGGTCGATCCAGTGGCGGTGCATGCCGATGTCGACGTCGCGGCCGTCGATGCGGTCGACGGCGAACCAGTCGACGAAATCGGGCGGCGTCTCCTGCCCCAGGCTCGCCAGCATGGCCCGCCACGCCGCGATGGGCATGACGGCGCGGCGCTCCAGGCTCTTCATCAGGCTTTCCATGCGCAGGCGCTGGGCGGCGTCCAGGTCGGCCGCCTCGTCGTCCAGGCGGGCGTCGAGCGCCTTGCCGAGGGCCTTCAGGGGTTCCTCCAGCCGCGCCAGCGCCGCTTCCAGCGCCACCGCCGCCTCCAGCAGGCCGGGGATGGGGCTGACCGCCTCCGTCTCCAGGCTGTAGGGGCCGCGGCTGTCGGGGCTGCGGGCATAGACCTGGTCGCGCACCAGCGCCAGGAAGCTTTCCGCCGGGCCGTGCGGCTGGCCGTCCACCACCCGCATGTGCCAGGCCGGGCCGGGCAGGATGCGGGCGGCGTGGAGGATCGCCTGCAGCGCATCCGCCGCCGGCTGGTCGTCGGCCACCAGATCCTCCGCCCGCCGCTTAAGGCCACGGGCGCGCGAGCGGGTAGTGTCGCCCTCCGCCCCCAGCAGCCAGCGGCGCAATTCGGCGGTCTCGAAGCCGCTCAGGTGGGCGGAGAAGGCGCTGTCGGCGGCATCGAAGACGTGGTGGCCTTCGTCGAACACATAGCGGGTCGGCATCAGCCGCTCGTCCAGCCCGCCGAGCGCCGCCTGCACCATCACCAGGGCGTGGTTGGCGACGACGATGCGCGCCCGCCGCGCCCGTCGCACGGCGCGTTCGATGAAGCACTTGTCGTAGTGGCTGCAGGCGGAGAACACGCATTCCCCGCGCCGGTCCGCCAGCCCGACCGTCTGCGGCTTGCCCAGGATGTCGGTCAGCCAGCCGGGGAAGTCGCCGCCCACCAGGTCACCGTCGCGGGTCGCCAGGGCCCACCGCGCCATCAGGCCGAGCGCCACCGTCTGCCGCGGGTTGCGGCCGAGGCCCATGATCGACTCTTCCAGGTTCAGCAGGCAGAGGTAATTCTCCCGCCCCTTGCGCACCACCACCCGCAGCGCCTTGTCGGCGGGGTCGGGGCACAGGCGGTCCAGTTCGGCATCCAGCTGGCGCTGCAGGTTGCGGGTGTAGGTGGCGATCCACACCGCGCCCTCGTTCACCTCCGCCCACACGCTGGCGGGCGCGATGTAGCCGAGGGTCTTGCCGACGCCGGTGCCCGCCTCGGCCAGCACCAGCCGGGGTTCGCCCTCGGCATCGCGGGGCTGGAAGGCGTGGGCGGCGGCGGCGGCATAGTCCACCTGCTGCGGCCGTTCCTCGGCGCCGGGACCGAGCAGCCGGGCCAGCCGCTCGCGCGCCTGGGCGGGGCTGACCGGGCGGTTGCCGGCCGGCGGCTCCGGTGCGTGTTCGGGCGTTTCCGGCAGCCGCTCCCACACCCGCAGGCCGGCGGCGACGTTGGCGCGGTGCGGCGCATCGCCATGGACGCCGATGGCCGCCAGCACCGACGGCGCCCACCCCCACCCCGCCTGCCCCATGCCCCAGGCGAGGTCGCGCATGGCGGTCTGGGCCTTGGGGGCGCAGGTGGCAGCCTCGCGAAGCAGGCGGCGGATGATCTCGATGAGGGCCGGGGCCTCGTCCTCCAGGCTGTCCGGCCGCGGCAGCCCGACCGCCTCCGCCAGGCCGCGCACGGTGGGCAGGCAGAAGGCGGCGGGGCGGATGAAGGCGAACAGCTCCAGCACGTCGAAGGCGTGGAAGGGATCGCTCTTCAGCCGCGCGCCGACGGCGGGGGCATGGACCAGAATGGGATGCTCCCGCCGCGCCCGCGCCGCCGCCTGATCGTGACGCAGGGTGGCGAGTTCGCCGTCGGGGGTGAGCATGACCGCATGACGCAGCCCGGCCACCAGCACCGGGCTCGGCGGGATCACGAGTCGCGGCTGTCGCGCCGCCGCTGCTGGGGCATCGGGTGTCATGGCGGCGGAGTATAGTGCGCAGGGACGGCGGATGCACCTGCGGGGTGGACGCAGGCGAGCGCGCCCGCCAGCCTAATCGCGCTTCAGGTCGCGGTAGAAGTTCTCGTGGGTGCCGATGGCCTGCAGCGTGATGGTGCCGCCGTCGTCGCTGACGGAATAGGCCAGCAGCATCAGGGTGGTCTGGTAGCGGTACTTATGCACCCGCGTGCCGGCAAGGTCACCGACCTTCATGGCCCCTACGGCAGGGTCGGCGACCACCGCCCGGATGGCATCGTGCAGGGCCGCCTTTTCCGCCGGCCGCATCTTCTTCGCCGCTTTCTGAAAGCGCGGCAGGGCGACCAGATGCGTCACCGCGTCACGCCTCACTCATCCAGGCTGTAGGGTTCGGCAAGGCCCGCCTTCTCTTCTTCCTTCGCGAGAAGAATGTCCTGGATGAAGCTGCCGGGCAGGTCGGGGTTTTCCTCCGCCGCCTTGCCGAGGCGGGCCCAGTGCTCGATCTGCTTCGACACGGAGCGGTGCAGGGCCGCCGCGTGCGGGCGAGCGGCGTCCACCAGGTCGGTGGAGAGCTTCAGGGCGGTGGGCATGGCAGCAGTCTCCAAGGGGCCAGCACGGAGTATGGGGCTGCCGGTTTCATTCTGCAACCCGATCCCCCCGCCATTGACGCACGCCCGCACGCGGCATAGCTTGGCGGCCTTCCCGTCAACCCGTCTCATTGGAACAGACGAGCATGTCCGATCTCCGCGATCTCGCCCTCGCCTCGAACGCCTGGCCCTTTCAGGAGGCCCGCGTCCTGCTCGAGCAGCGGCTGAAGGGGGAGAAACCGGCGAAAGGCTACGTGCTGTTCGAAACGGGCTACGGCCCCTCGGGCCTGCCGCACATCGGCACCTTCGGCGAGGTGGTGCGCACCACCATGGTGCGCCGCGCCTTCGAGCTGATCACCGGCGGCGACGTGCCGACGCGCCTGTTCGCCTTCTCCGACGACATGGACGGCCTGCGCAAGGTGCCCGACAACATCCCCAACAAGGATGTGGTGCGCGAGCACCTGGGCAAGCCGCTGACGCGCATTCCCGACCCCTTCGGCACCCACGAGAGCTTCGGCCACCACAACAACGCCCGCCTGCGCGGCTTCCTCGACAGCTTCGGCTTCGAGTACGAGTTCCAGTCGGCCTCCGACTACTACATGTCGGGCAAGTTCGACGGCGGCCTGAAGCGCGTCAACGAATGCTACGACGCCATCATGGACGTCATGCTGCCGACGCTGGGCGAGGAACGCCGCCAGACCTACTCGCCCTTCCTGCCGGTCAGCCCGACCACCGGGCGGGTGCTGCAGGTGGCCATCCTCGACCGCGACGTGGAGAACGGCCTCATCACCTTCGAGGACGAGGACGGCACCCGCGTCACCCAGTCCATCTACAAGGGCGGCTGCAAGCTGCAGTGGAAGTGCGACTGGGGCATGCGCTGGTACGTGCTCGGCGTCGATTACGAGATGTCGGGCAAGGATCTCATCCCCTCGGTCGAACTGGCGTCGAAGATCTGCCGCATCATGGGCGGCACGCCGCCGCAGAACCTGACCTACGAGCTGTTCCTCGACGACAAGGGCCAGAAGATCTCCAAGTCCAAGGGCAACGGCCTGTCGGTTGAGGAGTGGCTGACCTACGCGCCGGAGGAAAGCCTGGCGCTGTACATGTACCAGAAGCCCAAGGCGGCCAAGCGCCTGTACTTCGACGTCATCCCCAAGGCGGTGGATGAATACCTGACGTGGTGCGAGAAGTTCCCCGAGCAGGAGCCGAAGGACCGCCTCGCCAACCCCGCCTGGCACATCCACCACGGCCAGCCGCCGGCCCTGAAGGCGCACCTGTCGTTCGGCATCCTGCTGAACCTGGCCGGCGTCGCCCATTCGGAAGACCCGGCGGTGCTGTGGCACTACATCACCCGCTACGCCCCCGAGGCGAGCCCCGAGTCGGCGCCCATGCTGGACCGGCTGGTGACCTATGCCATCCGCTACTACAAGGACTTCGTGCTGCCGGCCAAGGTCTACCGCAAGGCGACCGAGGCGGAGACGGCGGCGCTGAAGGATCTGCGCGACGGCCTCGCCGCCGTGCCGGCGGACCAGCGCACCGACGCCACCGAACTGCAGAACGTGGTCTATGCCGTCGGCAAGGCCCACGCCGGCACCTTCCCCGAACTGCGGACGTGGTTCCAGTGCCTGTATCAGGTGCTGCTGGGCCAGGACCAGGGGCCGCGCATGGGCTCGTTCTTCGCGCTCTACGGCGTCGAGGAATCGCTGGCGCTGCTCGACAAGGCCATCGCCGGGGAAGACCTGGGGTAAGGCCAGGAGAATGGGCCGGCGCCGCAGTGATCGTCGCGGCGCCGGCCCTGTTTCCGTCCTACCGTCCCTTGGCCAGCACGGCGAGGTAGCGGCAGGTCGCCGGGCCGGGGTTGTGGACGGCACCGCCGCGCGACAGGCACAGGCGCAGGCAGTCGCCGGCATCCAGCTGGTGAGTCTCGCCCGCCACCGTCACCAGCACCGTACCCTCCAGCACCACCAGATGCTGGGTTGCCCCGAAGGCGCCGGTGGGGCCGTAGGTGACATCGGCATAGGGCGGAAACTCGATCTCGACGATCTCCACCGGCGAGCCGTCGCCGGGCGGCGACAGCACCCGGCGCAGGTAGCCGGAGCCGGGATCGTGCCACACCGGCTGCTCGATCCGCCGCAGCAGCGCCGTGCCGCCGGCGGCCACCACCGCCACGCCGCCGTCCCCCTCCGCCGCCGCCGCGCCGGGGCCGGCCGAAACGGGGCCGTCGGGCGCCATCACCGCCGTCATGGTCAGGCCGAGTGCCGTGCAGATGCGGCCGAGCAGCACCGTCGTCGGGTGGCTGCGGCCGTTTTCGATGCGGGCCAACTTGGCGCGGGTGATGCCGATGCGCGCCGCCGCCTCGCCCTCGCTGAGGCCGAGTTCCTCGCGCCGCGCCCGCAGGCGGCGGGCGATGCGGTCGTCGACGCCGACGGCGGCGGCTGTGATCTCGTCCTCGTCCATGGCGGTGACAGTCGTCCCAACCGCGCGGCAAATCAAGCCCGGCTTCCGCAGGGGCTTGCCGGTGCCGCCGCAGGCTCTTGCCGGCAGCACCGGTCGCCGCTAGATTAGGGAATGTTCATGTAACGGAGAATGCTGCCATGTCCGGCTGCGGCTGCGGTTCCGTGTGCCCGACCACCGCCCGGCGCAATGCCGCCTTCCGCCGCGTGCTGTGGATCGTGCTGGCGCTGAACGCCGTCATGTTCCTGGTGGAAGGCATTGCCGGCTGGCTCGGCCGGTCGGCGGCGCTGCAGGGCGACTCGCTCGATTTCCTGGGGGATGCCGCCAACTACGGCATCGCCCTGTTCGTGCTCGGCCGGTCGGTGACGTGGAAGGCGGGCTCGGCGCTGGTGAAGGGGCTGACCATGGCCGCCTTCGGCGTCTTCGTGCTCGCCATGGTGGGCTGGCGGGCGATGACCGGCACGGTGCCGGAGCCGCTGGTGATGGGCGGCATCGGCTTCCTCGCCCTGGCGGTGAACGTGGCCGCCGCCCTGCTGCTCTACCGCTATCGCGAGGGCGACGCCAACATGCGGTCGGTGTGGATCTGCTCGCGCAACGATGCCATGGCCAACGTGGCGGTCATCGTCGCCGGCGGGGTGGTGATCGCCACCGGCCAGGGCTGGGCCGACTGGCTGGTGGGCCTGTTCATCGCCGGCCTGTCGCTGCAGGGCGCCCACAGCATCATCCGCCACGCCAGCCGAGAGCTGAAGGACGCCCGCGCCGGCCTCACCCCCGCTTCCCCCGTCGCCTGAGCGGCACAGCAGCGCTTCAGGCGAAGACCCGCATCTCGACCAGGGTGAGCACGGTCAGCGCCAGCAGGCCGAGCGACAGAACGCCGCGCGCGAACCACTGGTAGATGAGGCCCGGCGCATCCGGGCTCCAGCGCTTGCCGGCGCCGGCGAAGTAGGCGGCGCCGGTGAACAGGCCGGCGAAGAACAGGCCGACGAGGGCAACCAGGCTGACCAGGACGATCTCGATCATGGCGCTTCCCCTTGGTGGTGGCGTCGCTACGAGCCGGCGACCCGCCGGCTGGGCTCTAAAGATGAGGCTGGCAAGCAGCCAGCCGGGGCTTTAAAGATGCGTTTGAGATATATATTTAAGGCGCCCGACCGGCAAAGCAATATGTCGGATACATCTTTAACCGCCGTTCCCGCGGGGATGCCATGCGCCTGACGCAACACACCGACTACGCCCTGCGCCTGCTGATCGCGCTGGCCGTCCGGCAGCAGCGGGCGGCGGCGACCGGCCAGCCGGACACCATCACCATCCGCGAGGTGGCGGACCGCTATGCCATCTCCCGCAACCATCTGATGAAGGTGGCGAACGAACTGACGCGGGCTGGCGTGGTGGAGGGACTGCGCGGCCGTGGCGGCGGCCTGCGGCTGGCGCGGCCGGCGGCCGACATCGGCATCGGCGCCGTGGTGCGGGCGCTGGAAGACCCGCGCGACCTGGTGGAATGCTTCCGGCCGGAGACCAACACCTGCCGCATCGCCCCGGCCTGCCGCCTGAAAGGCGTCATGGCGCAGGCGCAGGACGCCTTCCTGAGCGTACTCGACGGCGCCACCCTGGCCGATGTGGTGGCGCAGCCGGCCGCCCTGGAAGACCTGCTGCAGATGGCGGAGTGATGCCCCCGCCCGGCGCGGCGGCCCTTACGGCGCGCCGTGCTGGCGGGCATACTCCCAGTACAGCGCCCGCGCCCGTTCATAGAAGGCGCCGGGGCGCAGGTCGCGGTCGGCGATGCGGCGGCACCAGCCCAGCTTCTGGTAGTTGCCGGTGGCGAAGACCTCGTCCGCCTCGTGGACGTCGCGCCAGGTGACGGCGCGCTCGATCACCTCCACCCCGTCGTCGCGCAGCAGCTGGATCACCCGCTGGCGGGTCAGGCCGTTGAGGAAGGTGCCGTTCCACTGCGGCGTGATGACCGCATTGCCCTTGGCCAGGAACAGGTTGGTATAGGCGAATTCCGCCACGTTGCCGGCGGGGTCGAGCATCACCGCCGTGTCATAGCCGGCATCCTTGGCCTCGGCGACGGCGCGGGCGGTGTTGGGGTAGAGGCAGCTGGCCTTGGCCTCCGTCGGCGCCATGTCGCGGGCCGGGCGGCGGAAGCTCGACAGCATGGCGCTGAAGCCGGTGGGCGGCGGCAGCGGCGAGCTGTAGACCGACAGGGCGAAGCGGGTGGCGTCCGGGTCCGGCATGATGAAGCCGTGGTCGCCCCAGAACAGCGGGCAGATGTAAAGCTGCGCATCGCGCGGGAAGCGGCGGATGCCTTCCCACGCCAGTTCGGCGATCTCCGCCCCGGTCAGCATGGGGCGCATGCCGAGCACCCGCGCCGAGCGCACCGACCGTTCGCAATGCAGCAGCAGATCAGGGGCGACGCCGTCGAAGTAACGGGCGCCGTCGAACACCACCGCGCCCAGCCAGACGCCATGGGTGCGCGGCCCGAGCAGCTTCGGGTTGCCGACATGCCAGTCGCCGTCGGCGTAGACGAGTCCCTCCGTCGCGATATGCCCGTTCATGGCGCTCCTCGATCTTCGTTCGTTTGCGGTCTTGTTTGGCAGGAACGATCAGCATAGTCACGGAGCCGCAGGCTTGTCCAACGGACCAATGGATCAGGGCGGGCTCAGACGCCGGCCGCGGCGGCCCGTCGTCGCCACGCCTCCGCCCGCTCGCGCGCCCAGGCCAGCCGCGCCGCCGCCTCGGCCAGGGCGGGATGCGAGAGGCAGCGGCCGGCGGCGGCGCGCAGACGGCAGAGGTCGTGCC